>JAHIKF010000474.1 GCA_018897875.1 Pseudomonadota bacterium
ATCAAAGTGCCGTTGAAGTTAACCCATACTCCCTCAAGCTCTACGGCGGTTTCGCCCATCTCCGGTTCTATCATCGCAGGGCCTCATCCAGCGCCGCCAGGTTGTAGCGCATCATCTGCAGGTAATCAGAGCCGTAGGGCGGCGCTCCTCCCATGGGGTCGAGCCTCAGGACCTTCACCCCGGCCTCCTGGGCGATGACCTCCGCCACCCGGGGATTGAGCTGGGGTTCGGCGAACACCACCTTGATCCCATAACGGCGGATGGCGGCCACCAGGTTCTTGAGATGACGGGGCGTGGGTTCCCGGCCGGGCGCGGCTTCAATGGTCCCGACCTCATGGAGATTATACCGCCGGGCGAAATAGGAGAAGGACGGATGGAAGGATACATAATCCCGGAGACGCCATGTCTGGGCCTGCTGTTTAATCTCCCGGTCCAGGGCCGCCAGCTTAGCCTGAAAATCTTGACAATTGGCTTCATATTGAGCCCGGTGGCCGGGGTCCGCCTGGATCAGGGCTTGAGCGATTTTACCAGCAATCTCCTGGGCCAGCACCGGGTCCAGCCAGATATGGGGATTGCCGGCCAGATGGGTTTCGTGGGCGCCCGCCTTATCCGGAGGTTTCCCGGTGTGGCCCTGGGCCCCGGCGGCCTCGTGGTGGTGATGCTGCTGGCCCAGGCCCAGCAGCGGCATACCCTGGGCAGCCTCCACCACCACCAAGTTCTTGGAGCCCCGGGAGCGCAACAACCTGGCGGCCCAGGGTTCCAGGCCGGCGCCGATATAGACGAACACCCGGGCCTGGGAGGCCCTGGCCATCACCGACGGGGCCGGTTCAAACAGGTGGGGGCTGGCGCCCGGGGGGATCAGTACCTGGACCTGGACCAGGTCGCGGCCGATTTGGTGGCAAAAGTCGCCCAGAGGCACGATGGTGGCGGCCACCAGGAGCTTGCCGGAGGGGGGCGCGGCCCCGGCCAGGCCGATCAGGAGCGCCAGACCCAAGCCAACCAGACAGGCATACAGGATAAAGCCCCGGAGCCGGAAACCGGTTTTAGGCCGCGGCCGGAGGCAACTTGGTTGCTTTACGCCATGTCCCGGCATTTGTGGCAAAGTCCTTCCACTTTAATATCGATATGATCCGCCCGGTTGCCCACGGGTCCCCGCAACTCCGTCCACATCTGGTTGAGGGCCACCGGTTCCAGGCACTGGACCTCCCGGCAGGTCTGGCACTGGAAGTGGGGGTGGGGCGGGTGGTGCTCGCAGGCCAGTTCAAAGTGGTTTACCCGGCCCTCCAGGGAGAGCTTGCGCACCATGCCCCGGCGGGTAAAATCCTCCAGGATGCGGTAGACTGTGACCTTGTTCACCCGGCGGCGGGTCCGGATCAGCTCCAGGATCTCCTGGGCCCGGAGGGCCCGGAGGGCCTCGCCCAGAATTTCCAGCACCGCCAGCCGCACCGGGGTGGCCCGCAGGCCTTCTAAAGCCAGCCAATGGGAAAAATTGCAACGATCACTCATGGGAAATCTCTTACTCGAAAATCAACTGAGTTGCAAGTATATTGTTGGGGCAGTGGTTGATATGCGGGCCGGGGAGGGAGATGCAACTTGGGAGGATATTCGGTGGAGGTGGTGACTCACGTGACATAGGCATTGCCGGCTCCATCCGTGGCGATGGCATTGCCGTTCTGCCAGGCAGTGCCTCCCAGGTAGGTAGAATATACGAATGATACCGAGTTGCGGTCAAAAATTTACAGACGAAACGTAGGGGCGCACCTGTGTGCGCGCCCTCAGGGGGGACACGCAGGTCCCCCCCTACAAAAATTGTCCATTGAGCGCTAATCGGTATGACTGGCCGGTCGGGGTGAACTTGGTGAGGAAAACGTCGCGTACCCCTTTCTTGGCGGACTGGAGGGCCCCGAAGACGGGAAAGTTGGTGGACTGCGTCATGCCCGTGATGTAGATATTGCCGGTTGTATCCAGGGCTATGCCCCCAGAGTGATCCCACTCACTCCCGCCCAGGTAGGTGGAGTACAAAAGGGTCTGACCGGTGGGACCCAGCTTGCTGACGAACACATTGACCCTATGTCTGAAGTCAAGAGAGTCGAGGTGGTGCGGTATCCGGTTAGAATCCAAGCCAGTCTCCTATTCGTGGTTACCTGCTCACCCCATGAGACATTATACTCGCTTAGCTTTATGTCTCAGCCCCAAGGGGAGCAGTATACCGGCCAGCACAAACGACAAAGGTATCCACGGCATGCCTCAAGCACGGCGCTAGATGCAAGTCTTGAGGTGGAATCCCTTATCTATGAAGAGAAAAAGCCTGGAGGCCCAAGAGGGAACCGGGGGCTTCTCCTTTCATCCTGGCCACCGCGGATTGTAATGGATTTGCCGGCAGCTTTTTGATATCTTAATGGGGCACCATGTCCACATATGAGGTAGTTATCATCGGAGCCGGGCCAGCGGGGCTGTTTGCCGCCCTCAGCCTGGAGAACTTAGGTGTGGGGAAGGTCCTGTTGGTGGAACAGGGTCCAGACCTCGAGGAGCGTCATCGAGACGGGCCGGGTGGCCTCCTGTGCGGCTGGGGTGGGGCAGGAGCCTTTAGCGACGGCAAACTCATCCTCTCCCCTGAGGTAGGCGGTTTCCTGAGTGATCTTATCTCCCTGGATGACTTGAATGTCCTGATCCAGGAAGTGGACAGCATTTATCTATCACTGGGAGCATCCCCGGAAACCTTTGGTGGCGACCCGGATACCCTGGAACTTCTTAAAACCAAGGCCCGGCATGCAGGGATGATCTTCATCCCCACCCGCTTGCGTCATATCGGCACGGAAAATTGCCAAAAAATCCTGACCCGCTTGAGAGAGCGTTTGACCGGCCACGTGGAGATCCGCACCCATTGCCGGGCTCAGCGCATCATGGTGAAGGATGGGGCAGTCACTGGGGTAGTCCTGGATAACGAAGAGGTGGTGGGGGCCCGTTATGTGATCGCCGCGCCTGGACGGTCCGGCGCCGCCTGGATCCGGGAAGAAGCCCGTCGCCTCGTTATTCCCTCCGTTCCAAGCCCCGTGGATATCGGGGTGCGCGTGGAGTGCCCGGCCCCGGTTCTGGCGCCCCTTACCGAGGCGGCCTACGAAGCCAAATTGATTTATTACTCCCGCACCTTCGACGACAAGGTACGCACCTTTTGCATGAACCCTTACGGTGAGGTTGTTTTAGAAGAACTTGATGGCCTGGTAACCGTCAATGGCCACAGCTATACTTCCCGGAAGACGGAAAACAGCAATTTCGCCATCCTGGTGAGTTCCACCTTCACCGATCCCTTTGACGATCCCATCAGTTACGGCCAATATATCGCCCGCCTGGCCAACCTTTTAGGCCAGGGAGCCTTAGTCCAGCGACTGGGTGATCTCCAGGTTGGTCGCCGCACTACCGCCGCCCGCCTGGAACGTTGTCTCACCCGGCCCACGCTTAAGAGTGCCACCCCCGGGGATCTTAGCTTCGTCCTCCCCTACCGTATCCTCAAAGACATCCTGGAAATGTTAGAGGCCCTTGATGCCCTGGCGCCAGGAATCAACAATCGGCACACCTTACTCTACGGGGTGGAAGTGAAGTTTTACTCCCACCGCTTGAAACTAAGCCCGGAACTGGAGACCCCGATTCGCAATCTGTTTATTATCGGGGATGGCGCCGGCATAACCCGGGGCCTGATCCAGGCTTCAGCCAGCGGCCTCATCGCAACTCGCGCTCTAGTCGGTCGGATGTAAAGATGAGTTAAGGAGGAGGGGGGAGATATGAAGCAACTGGCCTTCTTAACGTCCTTTGTAGTTCTTGCCAGCTGCGACAATTATCCCCCCACCCGGAAAAATTCCAGATTTGATCTTAAATAGCGAAATTGACCTTTTGTGGGGGGGTGCCGGAATCCTTTTAGGCCCGATGATGCCATGCCTTGATGGAGAGGATGCCTGGTCAAGTCTTGACCATTACACTTTATTATTCTTGCTTTAAAACCGCGGCAGCATAATATCAATCACTGTGCGCAGCATGACTCATACCGAGTTGCGCTCAAAAGGCTATTTTCTGTAGGCGCAGGCTTTAGCCTGCGCCTACACAGGCTGGAAAGCCTGTGCCACCCTTAGACTGCAACTTGGTATCAGTGCCGGTGAATGGTCCCCAGCCGCTCTTCGGAGCCACCCCGCCCCACTTAACCTTTCCCGGCCCCTGCCAAAAAATAAATCACCCGCCGCGCCGGGTTTGACCCGTTGGCGGGTTTTACTTACTAAAGCCCGGATTCCCGGACTGAAAAATCGAAACCGAACTTAAGGAGTTACAACCAATGAAAACGAGTAAGATTTCCCTGGTAGCGGTGTTGGCCCTGGCGTTGACCCTGGGTCTGGCGGCGTCCTCCATGGCCCGTCCCGGCGGCGGCATGGGCGGCGGCAAGATGGGCGCCATGAACCTCACCCCCGATCAGGCCGGCAAGTTCTTTGACCTGAAGGAGAAGTTCCATAATGACACCGCCGCGGTGCGCAAACAGATGATGATCAAGCACGCCGAGTTGGCGGGTCTGCAGAAGGCTGAAAAACCGGATCAGGCGGCCATTACCGCCAAGCAGGCAGAAATCAAGGCCCTCTGGGCCCAGATGAAAGAGAAAAGAACCGCTTTCCAGGCGGAAGCCGGTAAGATCTCCCCGGAACTGGCCAAGGGTATGGGTCGCGGTATGCGTGGCGGCAAGGGCCATGGCCGCGGCATGGGTCCCGGCGGCTGTCCCATGGTCGGCCCTGACGGCAAGGCTCCTGCAGACTGCCCCATGGTCGCCCCTGGCGCCCCGGCTCCTGCTGCCCCGACCAAGTAAAAAATCTCCCTTCTCAACCAACCCACCTCCTACAGGTGAGGGGCTCTTCAACCGGCCCCTCACCTTTTTTTCATCCTGCCGGTAGGCCGAGGTCCGGATCACCTAACGGCTCCGCGGTCTCCGTTCACAAAATTGGCCTCCGCCGACGGTGGGTTCTTGAAAAAATTCCAGTTTTGCCTTAAAGTTAAGAAAAACACGTTAATTTCCGACCAATACTTTTAAGCCTATGGCAGTATTACCGATTTATAAATTGCCCGATCCGGTGCTGCGGCAAGAGGCCCGGGAGATCACCGAGATCAACGGGGACCTGCAGCGTCTCATCGACGATATGGCTGAGACCATGTACAGCGCGCCAGGGCTGGGGCTGGCGGCCAACCAGGTGGGTGAACTTCAGCGTCTCATCGTGTTCGACGTCTCCCACAAGGAGGGCCGGCCCCGGAAACTCCAGGTGGTGCTCAATCCCTGTATCGTCGCCGGGGAAGGGGAGATCATCCGCGAGGAAGGCTGCCTGTCGGTAGCCGACTTTTGCGCCGACGTCCGGCGTCATGCCCAGGTGCTGGTCAAAGGCCTGGACCGGGAAGGGAAACCCGTGGAAATTACCGGAGAGGGGTTGCTGGCCGTGGTGCTTCAACATGAGATCGATCATCTGAACGGTATTCTGTTCATCGATCATATCAGCCGCTTCAAGCGGGGTCTCTTCTTACGACGTCTGAAAAAACAGGCGGCGGCCAGGTGAAATCAGGACCCTGGCGCCTGATCTTCATGGGGACTCCCCAGTTCGCCCTGCCGTGTCTCGAGGCCATCCTGGCCGCCGGGGAAGAGGTGGCGGCCGTGGTGACCCAGCCGGACCGGCCCCGGGGCCGGGGACAGGTCGTGACTGCCTCGCCGGTGAAGGAACTGGCCCTGGCCTGGAACCTGCCGGTGCTGCAACCGCAGCGTCTCAAGGACCCGGAATTGATCTCGCATTTTGAGGCGCTGGCGCCGGAGATTATGATTGTGGTGGCCTACGGCCGGATTCTCCCCCGGGAGATTCTGGCCTTGCCGTCAGTAGGCGTCCTCAATGTCCATGCGTCGCTGCTGCCCCGCTACCGGGGGGCGGCCCCGATCAATTGGGCCCTGATCCGGGGGGAAAAGGAGACCGGGGTTACTATCCAGTGGCTCCGGTACGAAGTGGACTCGGGACCGATTTTCCTCCAGGAGCGGGTGCCCATCACCGCGGCAGACAATTTCGGGACCCTTTACGACCGGTTAGCGGAACGGGGCGCGGCCTTGCTGGTCCAATCCCTGGAAATGCTGCGGCGGGGGGAAAGCGTTAAGTTGGAGCAAGACGCCGCCGCGGTGACCCTGGCCCCGCCCATTGCCCGGGAGATGCGCCGTCTCCTCTGGGAACTTTCGGCTTTGGAGGCGGCCGGCTGGATCCGGGGCCTGGACCCCAGGCCGGGGGCCTACACGCTGTGGAAGGGTAGGGGGCTCAGGTTATTCGGCGCCCGGGTTAAAAAGAGTCAGGGGAGCCTGGGTGACCCGGGCACGGTGCTCCGCCTGACCCCTCAAGGGCTGGAAATCGCCTGCGGTCTGGGAAGTGTCACGGTTGAGGCCTTGCAACTGGCCGGGCACAAGCGCCTTTTGGCGGCTGATTTTCTGCGGGGCCAACCCCTGATCGGGCAGAGGCTGGAGTAGCACTACCCATGGATGAGCCGGGCACAATCTTAAACGGCGGTAATTCCCTGCGGCCCCAGAAGCGCATCTTCCTGGGTTTGCTGGCCCTCACCTGCTTTTTGTTCACCCTCATCCTGGGCGTCCTCTGGTATGTGCCCTATGTGGGGCTCACCAACATCAGCCCCCGATTGCCCCTGATCCTGGGGATCAGCTTCAGCGTCCTGCTCCTGGCCGTGGTGGGGGTCCTGGTCATGCTGGCCCTGACGGTGGTTCTGGGCCGGGACCTGTTCTTGTCCCGCAAACTCCGGGGGCTGGTGATCAAGCTCCTCCTGCCGTTAATGAGTGGGGTGGGAAAATTATGCGGCGTCTCCAAGGAGAAGGTGCGCCGCTCGTTCATCGAAATCAACAATCAGCTGGTCCTGGCGCAACACCTGCGTACCACTCCGGACAAGCTGCTGCTCCTCATGCCCCATTGCCTGCAATTCCATGAATGCCAGTTTCGCATCACGGGCAGTTCGGTGCACTGCAAACGCTGCGGCAAATGCCCCATCACCGGGCTGGTGGACCTGTCGGAGAAATACGGCGTGGGGCTGGCGGTGGCCACCGGCGGCACCCTGGCCCGGCGCATCGTGGTGGAACGCCGCCCCCGCCTGATCATCGCCGTGGCCTGCGAGCGGGACCTCAGCAGCGGCATCCAGGACAGCTATCCCCTGCCCATCTTCGGCATCATCAATCGACGGCCCCACGGCCCCTGCTACGACACCCAGGTGGATCTGGAGATGGTGGAACAAGCCCTGACCACCTTCCTGGTGCCTGGGGCGGTGGCGGCCGCGGCGGCGCCCCGGACCCAACCGGCCTGATTGAGTCGCGCCCGAGGCGACGCCTGCTTTTGTGGGCAATTCCTTTCACGTCGCTATCAACAAAGTGGCGCCGGCGTCTCGCCGGTGGAGGCGCAGGCTTAAGTCTGCGGCGACAAATATAGCGTTTGCCATAACTTCCTTCCGATTGATAGTAGTTAAATCCCCCTTTTTCAAAGGTGGACTTTCAAAGGAATGCCGCAAAATCCCCCCCTTTGGAAAAGGGGGGTAGGGGGGGATTTAGATTTTTTAGCATCTGCCATATCGAAAAAACTTTTGGCATTCACTATAAAACCTTTTTGACCGAATTCCGCATGAGAGGTGGGGCGCGTTTGACGCACCTGCCTGATGCTTAAAAACGACCCCAGGCAGGGCCATGGCGGCCCTGCCTGGGGTGATCCGGGGTGAGATGAGGCCGGCCTAACTTTTAGGCCCGTGGCCCGCCGCTGGCGGCAGAACGCCAACCCGGCCAGGCCCGAGCCCAGGAGCACTGCGGTGCCGGGCCGGGGGACGTGGAGCCCACCTCAAAATTGTCCGCAACGCAATGTGCCGACCGCTCCCCCATGACCCGCAAAAAAAATAAAACCGGGCCGGTTTTAAAGGCAACCCGGCCATCTCAAGTCTCTAAACCCCGCAGCTTTCCGTCTCCGCTGCGCCGCGAGTTTGGTTATACCTCGATACGAAAGCCCGCCTAAGCGGGAAAAGTTATTCTGGGCCGACCATTTGGCGCCTGGGCGGGGGCCGGTTAATGCCCTCCGCAACCAGGAAGTCGCAGTGGTCATCACCCCAGCCAGAGTCCCCTACCGTTACCAAACAGTCAGCCCCGGCTCACGGATCTTCCTCGGATATGGACTTCAATCTCTCGGGGGAGAACCCCCGGTGCCTCCCTCCGCCACCCCTAAACAACCCTGCCCGCGGCTCTTCTTCCGCCTCCGGCGTCGGCATTGCCGCCTTTGATTGCGGCAACCTTTCCAAGGGTTGTTCCCGGGTAAAATCGTCGTTCCCTCTCTTGGGTAGATCCGTACCGCTCTCTGGGCTGGAAAAAACTTCGGGCTGCCAGGGGAACTCCGGCTCGTCCGGCCTCGGTGGGGGAGATGGGCTCACGTGCGCCGTCGGCGGCATTGCCTCCTCTGGTTGCGGCAACCTTTCCAAGGGTTGTTCCCGGGAAAAGTCGTCGTTCCCGGTCTCCAGGAGGGACGTACCGCTCTCTGGGCTGGACAAGGCTTCGGGCTGCCAGGGGAACTCCGGCTCGTCCGGCCTCGGCGGGGGAGATGGGCTTACGTCCGCCGGCGCCGGCGCCAAGTCACCGGTTTCTGCCGGCAACTTCTCCCCCCGCTCGAATTCACTCATCAGTTGTTCCAGGGTAAAGTCATAGCCCTGGCGCTTCACAAAGGCTATAAGGTCATCGCCGTGGTCAAAGGCTTGAGCCTGCTTCTCAAACGCCGGGTCGTTCTGCAACCGCTGGATAAATTCTTCCAAAGTTTTCATAGGCGCTTCCTTGACTTATACTATCGGCATGGCAGGCGTGGGGCTTGATTATTTCTTGGTTGGTTCGTCCCACGATAACCACGCTAGGCACAGGCAAGGCGTCAGGAGAAGCGCAGGGAGGATGGGGCGGCAGCCGCCGGGTAGCCAAGCCGGAGGCTTTGAGGTTATGAATCTCAAACAAGACCAGATAAAACAACGTGAGCCCTCTGCTAAACCAGGGTTTATACATGGGTTAGGTGGTGCGCGGCATTTTTGCGCCTCCAGGTCCCCAGAGCCCCTCTGCCCCGATTGTTTTGCCAGCATCTGCGACCTCCGGCACGCATCTTTAACCGCAGATTAGCAGGTTATTTCAATAGGTTGACTATTTTTGGCGTTACCTTAATACTATTTTGCACGGGACGTTAGCAGAGGTCTCAGATGGTATTATCATCCCGTGTATGAGAAAATTTTAGATTGAGATAAGGATCGTTTTGAGGCCTTGCCTCGGGCCCAGAGGTCAAAAAAACCGTGCAGACCATCATTGCGGTGAACCGCACCGGCAAATCGGGCGACGACAATATCTTCGTCATGGACGTGATGGACTCGGTTCGGGTGCGGACCGCCGAGTCCGGCGATCAGGTCTTGGACGAAGCCTGAGCCAGACCCGCAGCAATCATACGGAGAAAGACCCATGCCTTTAATACCAGAAAAGGACTTGAGTTCGACAATCTTGGAGCTCGATGCGGCCGAGGTAAAGCGGGAGTTGATCAGCAAGTATCCCACCAAAGTCGCGAGGAAGCGCGCCAAGCAGATCGTCGTTAACGAGGTGGGGCCGGACAGTTGCGTGCCGGAAATTGCCTCCAACGTCCGGACCATCCCCGGCATCATCTCCCAGCGGGGCTGCACCTACGCCGGCTGCAAAGGGGTAGTGTTGGGCCCCACCCGGGATATCGTCAACATCACCCACGGCCCCATCGGCTGCGGCTTCTATTCCTGGCTGACCCGCCGGAATCAGACCCGGCCCACGGGCCCGGAAGACCATAATTTCATGACGTATTGCTTTTCCACGGACATGCAGGATGAGCAGATCATCTTCGGCGGCGAGAAGAAACTGCGGCAGGCGGTGCAAGAGGCCTATGACCTCTTCAAGCACAAGGCCATCAACAACATCTTTACCATATATGAGCCCGAGGTCATTGCGGTTCATACCACCTGCCTGTCGGAGACCATCGGGGACGACATCCCCCAGATCATCGCCCCAGGGGTGAAGGCAAGATTCCCCCGGGCAGATACGTCATCCATGCCAACACCCCCAGTTACGTGGGGTCTCATGTCACCGGCTTCGCCAACATGGTGAAGGGCATGGTGGATTATTTCGCCACGGCCAACGGCCACAAGGAGAACCGGATCAACCTGATTCCCGGCTACGTGGAACCCTCCGACATGGAGGAGATCAAGCGCATTGCCGGTGAGCTGGGGGTGCCCACCATCTTGTTCCCCGACACCTCCAATGTGCTGAACGGCCCCCAGACCGGTAAGTTTCACCTGTATCCCACCAGGGGGGTCACGGTGGCCGATTTGATCCTCGCCGGCAGCAGCATGGGCACGGTGGCCATGGGGCCCCTGGCCTCCGGGCCGGCCGCCCGGGCCCTGGACACCAAGTGCAAGGTGCCCTGCGAAATCCTGCAGCTGCCCATCGGCCTTATGGCCACGGACACCTTCATCGACACCTTGAGAAGGATCGCTGGGGTGACCGTGCCCGACTCCCTCAATATCGACCGGGGCCGGCTCCTGGACGTCATCACCGACATGCATCAGTATTTCTACGACCGCAAGGTGACCCTGGCGGGGGACCATGAGTAACTCATTTCCCTCACCGAAGTTTTTGGTGTCCATCGACATGTGGCCCACCCATATCGTCACCGGCACCCCGGGCAAAAAGTTCGAAGCCCGGATCAAGGAGATCACCAAGGAAGTGCCACATCCGGTCAACGTCAAGGCCGCCGGGGACATGTTCCTGCTGCACCAGTGGATCAAAAACGACCCGGTGGATCTGCTCATGGGCAACACCTATATGAAGTACATCGCCCGGGATGAAGACATCCCCCTGGTGCGGTTTGGCTTTCCTATCCTGGACCGGGTCGGCCACAGCTATTTCCCCACCGTGGGCTATCGGGGCGGATTGCGCCTTTTGGAAAAGATTCTGGACGCCCTCCTGGACCGCCAGGACCGGGATGCCTTGAAAGAGAGCTTCGAGTTGGTGATGTAAGACAGTGAGCAGTGAGCAGTAAGCAGTGAGCAGTGAAAAAAACTGGGGAAGCGGACCAGTCGCAAAAAACCGTGGCCTAAGCTGGAAAGCCTGTGAAAGCGCACGGTAAAAAGGTTTCCGGAAAATCACCGCAATATATTTATCATATAAATTACGGAACATATCACTCGATGGTCCGCCGCGGTCTTGAAATCTAACCCATTAATTTAGACGATCATGAAAACACCGGAGACCGCGGCTGGCCAGACAGTCTTCCGGCTGAAGCGGGTTCAGGCCACCCCCCCGGCACTGCCATAATTTTTCAGGGTTCCCAACCGCACCAGCGCTTGGGTCCATCTCGCTCCTTTCCCGCCCCGTAACCCGCAGAACCCGGACAGAATCGGGATAAAATAGCGGTTTCGCCACCAGGGCTGCAAAGCGATCATCCCTAACCGGACGGCTAAAATCAATTATATTAGAGAGACGGAAGTTTACCCCGAGCGGACCCAGGCAAAAGCAAGGCCGCTTTACGGGGATTTGGGCCGGGCGCAGCATTAAGTTACGCCTTATCAGAAGTTTTGCTATGATTATGCATGATTTTTCCGCAAAAGGTGAAACCCGCCGGGAAAATTCACCATCAGATCTCCCTGAGGCTGGGCCGACAACCTTGAACAAGCTCTCTCTCTCGCCGCCCCCACCCGGCGCCCGGGCCCTGGCCCTGGACATCCTGGCCGCCGCGGCTCGCACCGGGCAGTCGGTGGAAGAGCGTTTGGCGGCCACCGGCAAGCGTCACCCCGGCTTGCCCCGGCGGGAACGGGCTTTGCTGCTGGAGTTGGTCCAGGGAGTGAAGCGCTGGGAGGTGCGGCTGGATTATCTCTTGGCCCGGCTTGCCCACATCCCCCTGGCCAAACTCCACCCCCTGGTTCTGCAACTCCTGCGCCTGGGGGCGTTTCAGATCCTGTGGCTGGATCGGGTGCCGGCCCGGGCGGTGCTCCATGAAGCCGGGAATCTGGCCAAGGCCAAAGGCCTGCCCCGGAGCCACGTGGGCTTTATCAACGCGGTGCTGCGCCGGTTGGCCGCCGGGGAAGTGGCGCCGCTCCCCGACCCCGAAGCCGACCCGGTGCTGGCCCTGAGCGTCATCCACTCCCACCCGGCCTGGCTGGTCAGGCGCTGGCTGGCGCAATATGGGCCGGCCGCCGCCGCGGCCCGCCTGACGGCCAACAATCAGATCCCGCCGCTCACCGTGCGGGTCAACACCCTGAAGACCGATCCGGCCGCGCTCATGGCCCGGTTGGCCGCTGAAGGGGTGGAGTCCCGGCCCGGCCGGTTTTCCCCGCAGGGCCTCATATTCGAGGCCTTTAAGTCCTCCCCCATGGACCTGCCCTCTTACGGGGAGGGCCTCTGGATATTTCAGGATGAAGGGGCGCAACTGGCTACCGATCTGCTTCCCCTGGGGCCGGACCTGCTAGTGTCCGAGATCGGCGCCGGCCGGGGCGGTAAGACCACCCACCTGGCCGAGGCCATGGGCAACTCCGGCCTGTTGGTGGCGGTGGACAGCCACCACCGCCGCCTCCAGGAACTGCAGCTCAATACGCAGCGCTGGGGCGTGACGGCGGCGCACCCCCTCCGGGCTGACGCCGCCTCAGCCCTCCCGCTCAAAACCGCCGCCCTGGACGCCGTGGTCCTGGACGTCCCGTGCTCCGCACTCGGCATCATCAGGCGGCACCCGGAGATCAAGAGCCGGCTCCGGGAAAGCGACCTGGCCACGTTCCCGCCCCGGCAGCAGGCCATGTTGGAAGAGGCTGCCAGGCTCTTGAAACCCGGCGGCCGCCTCCTTTATATCACCTGTACGACCGAACCGGCGGAAAATGAAGCGCAGATCAACTCTTTCCTGGCCCGGCACCCGGAATTTCATCTGGCCACCGACCCCGGGCGGCTGCCGCCCCAGGCCCGCCTCTTGATCCAGCCCCCCGGTTTTTATCGCACCTCCCCGGCGGATCACAACCTGGACGCCTTTTTCGCCGCGGTGCTGGCCAGAAATTGAGACCAGGCGTCAAACCGCCTTCAGAGGGAGGTTGAAACAGGCAGGGTAATTTATGGGAAATTATTTTTATTTTCTCTTTCTTTTTTTGTTAATACCTTTATAGTATACTCAATTCTCTCCGGGTGCCCGGCAGGCGTAGTCGCCGGGAATGTCTGTGCCATAAGTATCTTAAATCCAAGGAAGGACGCCGAGATGCTTAAACTTACCGACTCCGGCTGTGCAGAACACCATGCGCGGCCCATCACGCTCACGGGTCAGGCGGCGGCATTGGTGGGCCGCCTGGTCTTAAACCTCCCCCCGACTGAGGCCGGCCACACCTATATCTGCGAGCACGGCCACACTCACTGCCTCACGCTCCAACCGTGCGAGGGGAACGTGACCTCAACCCCGCCTCGGTTTGGATTTACGGGCAATCCGGCCCTCAACCATTAACCCGAGATCGGGAGAGGGAAGATTCGAGTCAGCCTCCCAGGCGTGGCCTGAAGAGAGTTGCGCCCTGCTCCCGGGGTTCAGACGCTCTCGCAGCGGGCTTATAGCGTTTGCCATAAATTCCTTCCGTTTGGAGGTTCTTAAATCCCCCTAAATCCCCCTTTTCCAAAGGGGGACTTTAACAGCAATTCCTTGTAGTTCCCCCCCTTTTTTAAAGGGGGGAAGGGGGGATTATTAGGCTGCCCATAACGGAAAAAATTTTTGGCATTCGCTATAATTCCCCTTGAAGACCATCCGGCCCGGTCAGGAACCTGCCGGCCTTCCCCGGATTTATCTCCACGCCTTTTCAGGCAACCTTGTCTTCAAAAATTCCGATAATCTGCCTGGGATAAGTCTCTCTCCGGTTGTCAGTCCCCGAAGTAGGGAAGGTCCAACCAAAAAACCGCGCTGTCGTTATCCCGATAATATCGCCAAGTCTGGTGAATTTCCGCGAAATAGAGGTTTTGGCAAGATAATAGAAGTAGGCAACTGATTACATCGGTTTGTATAAGGGCAAGATTTCCTCCCCGTTGCCAGAGAGTAATAATTAGTTGGCGAACTGGCTACCCCCTTCACCCTGCGACATCGTTTTCGGGCAATCCTGCACTGTGGTTAGCGACCACCGGCCCCCTTTTTGTCGGGAACATTTCGGGGAATGCGTTTCATGGTTTAAAACCTGAGGTGAACCGTCATTTTCTTGCAAATAATAATTAATATACGCGTACATTCTGCATATTTATTCATAAAATCAATATACAAAAAATTTAGCTTGACAATTTTTTTTGATTAGAATATACGCGTATATATCATTCAGGGAGGAAATTATGGAAAGAGAAAAAGACCGGGCTAAATTTGTGGAACTTGCTGAAAAAAGGGTCACGAGGGCGATCAAGGATATCCGCCTTATCGGCAATCTTTCGAATAAAAGCAATTACACCTATACCGATGAGGATGTGCGGAAAATCATAAAAGCTCTGGATACCGAAGTCAAAAAACTGAAGCAGCGCTTTGAAAACCACGGCGCTCAGGACGATGTTGTGTTCAAGCTTTGATATTTCTCCGAATTTGAGGAATTGATGATGGGTTTCCCTCCTTAGTACAATAATGGCGGGCATCTCAGAGATGCTCCTCACCCCACAATAGTGTGACCGAACTTAGAGCGCTCCCAATGGATTTCCAAGGAGGAAATTAAAATGGACGCTGAACAAGTTAAGAAACTTTGCCTTTCCCTAATGAAAGCAGACTCAGAAGATGAAGTCATCACAATTTTACAAGATGCGGGGTATTGGGAGGATGGAGGGGTTTGGAGATTTTATGGAGATAACGGCAATAACTTCAGCACGATCGGAAATCAAATGAGCAGCCCCGATGCAGCCTTGATCGAGAAGATAGTTAATTCGGTAGATGCAAGATTAATGAATGAATGTCTAATTCGGGGAATTAACCCGGAAGGTCCAGATGCACCCAAGACTCTCCGCGAAGCCGTCGCCAGGTTCTTTGACTTCGCGGTTGATCCGAGTGGCGGAAGAGCAGGGTTAATTAAGGAATGGCCCGCCTCAAAACGTAGGGAAATTGCAAGGGGTATAACTCTTACGGCAACAGGGGCAATAGCCAATGACGGAAATCCTTGTTTTTCCATTTCCGATAATGGAGAAGGCCAAACGCCTGAAATGATGCCAAGAACTTTCCTTTCTCTAACTACAGAAGAGAATAAAATTAGAATTCCATTTGTACAAGGTAAGTTTAATATGGGTGGCACAGGTGTTTTAAAATTCTGCGGTCACCATAACCTGCAACTAATATTGAGTCGTCGTAATCCTGAAATCTTCAAGGGCAACCCAAGTTATTATTCCGAAACGCAATGGGGTTTTACAATTGTTCGACGTGAGAACCCCATAGGCGGACGCCGAAGTTCCATTTATACTTATCTTGCCCCTCTTGGAGCTGAAGCTGCACCTGGCAAAGGCGGGGTATTGCGCTTCTCAGCCGATAGTATGCCTATCTTTCCTGAAAAATCGAATCCTTATTTTCGGCATTCGGAATGGGGAACGCTAATCAAGCTTTATGACTCAAAAACGACGGGTAAAATTTAGATACCCAGACATCAAGCGGCTTTCTTCCATTTATTTATCTCCAGCGCCATGGAATGTTGAAATTGTTTTTGGATCAGGTCCATGGTGAAGTTGGTTTTGAGTTGGAAGATACTCC
>JAHIKF010000475.1 GCA_018897875.1 Pseudomonadota bacterium
CCATTGGGGGAGAGGGGAAAAGATAGGACCGATTTGATGCTTTGCCGTCATAAAAAAACCCGGGGACCCAACCTACCCCCTCTCCCCCCGCTTCGGGGGGAGAGGGTTGGGGTGAGGGGGGCGATATCTGACGTTAGCGTATTTTTGAAATCCTGTACTTAGTGAACTGTATTACCCCTGGCCCAGCAATTTGTCGCGCTCGGCCGGGGTGAAGAGGCGAATTTCTCCATAAGCGCCGTCGTAGCCCCCATTGATGTGCACTTCCCCCCGGCGCATCCGGTCAATGCCGTGGGCCAGG
This sequence comes from Pseudomonadota bacterium, assembly GCA_018897875.1. GTDB lineage: Bacteria > Desulfobacterota > Desulfobaccia > Desulfobaccales > 0-14-0-80-60-11 > 0-14-0-80-60-11. Next base: position 299 of record JAHIKF010000475.1, read on the forward strand.
AGGATGCCTCCTTCCCGGGCTACCGCGGCAAGGGGCACGCGGCGCAGGATCTCCAGTTCCGGCCCCAGCGTGGCCAGGAGCCGGAAGTAGGCCAGGCGCACTTTTTTGCTGGCCGCGCCGACCCCCAGGACTTCGGCCAGGATTCCCGGCAGGCTGATCAAGGACTCGAAAGGGCTGGCCGCAGCCGGGCGAGCCCCGTCCCGGCGGTCGGCCAGGTCCTGGACGCGATGCATCACCCCGAGGGTCAGGGGTTTGCCGCAGTCGGGACAGAGACCGCTCAGGCGCTCGGCCTCGTCCGGCTCCAGCCTGAGGCCGCAATGCCGGTGGCCGTCCAGGTGGTACTTGCCTTCCTGGGGAAAAAACTCCAGGGTGCCCCCAAAACCCTCCCGGGTGCGCAAGGCCCGGGCCAGGTCGGGGTAAGTGGGGGCGACGTGAAAGATGTTGGCCTCCCGGCCCAGTTTCTGGGGGGAGTGGGCGTCGGAATTAGACACCAGCACGAAGCGGTCCAGTCCGGAGACCCGCCAGTTCATGGCGGGATCGGAGGACAACCCGGTTTCCACCGCATGGATGTGGGCGGTGCTCGCCTCGAAACACTCCTCCAGGGAGTCGAAGCCGCTCTTGCGGCCCAAAACGGAGAACCAGGGAGTCCAGATGTGGGCCGGAATCACCAGGGCCTGGGGATCGATCTCCATGACCAGGTCCAGCACGAACCGGGCGTCCAGACCCAGGATGGGGCGGCCGTCGGAAGCCACGTTGCCCAGGCGGCCCAGGCGCTGGGAGAGTTGCTGCGCCGCCGCCAGATCGGGGAGCACCAGGAGCAGGTGGACTTTCCGCACCTTGCCGTTCTTTTTATAAATAGTGCTCACTTCGCCGGTGATCACGAATCTGACCGGCGCCGCCGCCTCCCAGCCAGGCCCCTCGAGGTTTAAGGGCAGAGCCAGATCAGGTTTGAGGGTGTACACGCCCTCCGCCGCGGGCTCGAGTTTGGCGGCTATCTCCGCCAACCACTGGGGGTGGGTGCAATCGCCGGTGCCCACCACCTGCACCCCCTTGTAGCGGCCCCAGAGATCCAGGTGCTCCAGGTCGGCGTCCCGGGCGGTGGCGATGGAGAAGCGGGAGTGGATATGCAGGTCGGCGATGACTTCCATTTGGGCATAAACTTTATCACAAAACCCGGGGAACCGCTAATCTCATACCAAGTTGCCGTCATAAAGGTAATTCTGGCTTTATGATCGCAACCTCTGTAGGGGCGGTTCGCGAACCGCCCCTACAATTCGGATTATTACTCGTTTGACGGCAACTTGGTATCAGGCATCATTATCTTTGATTCTTAATAGATCACGGTACAGGGAGAATCGTTACCGGCCTGCATAAATAAATGTCCGGCTCGGTTGCGCTCCATGCCGGTAGTCAAAAGTAAGGGGTTGTAGGCAGTAACCGGCTGATTGGCTAGGAGAGGACCCGGCGGTGATGGCGGCGGGGGTAAACGACTGGTTATCATGTATGCGTTCAGCGATCAGCTTTGTGAATTAAAACAATTGAGCCTCTTGCAAAAGTGTCTTGCCACCGAGATTCCATCAATCTATCCCAGGGAATCTGGTGGCACAGGCTTTCCAGCCTGTGCTGATAAAGGATTAAATTTAAGGATATCATCCTGATATTTTTTATAAAGAGCATCTTGGAAAACTGAGGGTCATTAATGCTGCACCGACCTTCAACACGCATTTGCACAGGCTGGAAAGCCTGTGCCACCAGCCTAAGATGAATTTTGCCAGCGCCTAAATTGGTTATATTCTTCCAGTCAATCAATCGTGGTCGAGCCGATTTGATGAGTCCTGGTTTTTGCTGACTGCTGAAGGCTGACGTTATCATTCAGAGAATTTCTGCCCCGGCAAGTGGCATTTAGTATCATTTTGATAATAACTTGATCAATTCGGACCGAAAGAGCCGGTTTCAAAGGCAAACGGGGCGGGAAAGGACGGGAAAGCATGGGAAATATTTCACAAGATAGCAATTAACAAAGCCCCTCCGCAAGAGGGGCTTGTCAATTTAGCCCTTGACACCCAGCCTTCTCAGTCCTTGAGACCCAGACTACAGTGAAGCCTTGGTTTTGGTGTCGGTCACCGCCCAAATCTGAGGTGTAACTTCATCAAAATAGGGCTTAAAGACATCCTCGTCCAGGCGCAGCATCAAGCCGCCGCATTGGGTGCAGAGGGCGGTGTGATCATCCAGACCGGCCACCCGTTGGTCCCGACCGGTACAGTCGACACATTGATATTCATAAATCGGCATAATCCATCTCCCCCTTGGCGTTACATATTGCAACAACTATGCCTAACCATCAAAAGCTTACAACTTAATTGGTAATAGGTTAATATAATAAAATAATTTGTCAACCCTCCCCCAAACGGTTTTTTTTGAGTTATAATTTATGGCAATTCTGTAAGAAAAATGTGTGGCTTTTTTTCCCTAGTGTATGGATTTTCTTCCCACTTACTATCCACGCACGTCTACCAAGGAACGAGGAGGTAACCCGACCGTGCTGTGTGACCAGCGACGTACCAAGATCGTCTGCACCCTGGGCCCGGCCAGTGACGGCGACATCCTGCCCAGGCTCTTTGCGGCCGGCATGAATGTGGCCCGGCTCAATTTTTCCCACGGCACCCAAGCGGAGCATGGCGCCCGGATCAAGCGCCTCCGGGAGTTGGCCGCGGCTGCGGGCCTGCCGTTGGCTATTTTACAGGACCTGGCCGGCCCCAAAGTCCGTATCGGCGAAGTATCCGGGGGCGAAGTCACCCTCCAGGAGGGCGAGGTGTTTGGTCTCAGCGCCGTTCCCCTTGAGGCAGGCCAGGCCGGGGTTATCGTGGATTATCCGCAGGTTATCACCGAGACCCCCCTGGGCGCCCCCATCCTGCTGGCCGATGGTACTATCGAACTGCGGGTGGAAACCAGGACCGATTCGAGCCTCAATTGCCGGGTGGTGGTGGGTGGGGTATTACGCTCCCACGTGGGGATAAATTTCCCCATGCACTCTATAAAGGTGTCGGCCTTCACCGCCAAAGACCGGGAAGACCTACGCTACGGAATCGCCCAGGGGGTAGACTTCGTCGCCCTGTCCTACGTGCGCTCCCGCCAGGATATCCTGGCGGCCAAAGAGTTCATGCGCAGCCTGGGAGCGGATATCCCCATCATCGCCAAAATTGAAAAGCACGAAGCCCTGAGCCGGCTGGAGGAAATCCTGGACGAGGCCGACGGCCTCATGGTGGCCCGGGGGGACCTGGGGGTGGAGATTCCCCCGGAACAGGTCCCCATGGTCCAGAAGCGGATCATCCATGCGGCCAACCAGGTGGGCAAGCCGGTCATCACCGCCACCCAGATGCTCCTGTCCATGGTGAACCACTCCCGTCCCAGCCGGGCCGAGGCCACCGACGTGGCCAACGCCATCCTGGACGGCACCGATGCGGTCATGCTGAGCGAAGAGACGGCCGCGGGACAATTTCCGGTGGAAGCGGTAAAGTTTTTGGACCGGGTGAGCCGGGTTACCGAGGCGGAGTTTCCTCACGCCGCCTGGCTCCGGGACCGGAATCTCTCGGGACCCCAGGAGATTCCCGCGGCCGTCAGCTATTCGGCCTGCGAGATGGCTCAGGACCTGGAGGCCAAGGCCATTCTCACCAACACCGAATATGGGGGCACCGCCCGCCTCATCAGCCGGTTTCGGCCTCGCACCCCTATCGTGGGGGTAACGTCCCGGGAGGATACCTGGCGCCGGCTGAGCCTGTCCTGGGGGGTTTTCCCCCTGCTGATCCCACCGATCGCGGACATTGATGAGATGCTCCGGGTGGTGGAAGCCGAGGCCCTCAAGGCCGGGATGCTGAACCACGGCGACCGGGTCATCATTACCACCGGCACCCCCATCGGCACCAAAGGCAGCACCAACCTGATCAAGGCGGACGTCATCTCTTAAGCGTGGTCCGCATTCAACTTTCAGCCGGGGTCAAAGCTTGGCGCTAAACGCCTAATACCATTTGGCGATCAATGGACAATTTTTGTAGGGGGGGACCTGCGTGTCCCCCCAAGAGGGCGCACACACAGGTGCGCCCCTACATTGACTTCGTTCCTTTTTGAAGCCATCTCGGTATAAAATAAAAAGATACCCCCGCCCACCATCCCCTCGTTTGCAAAGATTGGACAATTTTGTCAGTCCCGCGATCTCTTGACCCGGATGATTTGGCTTCTTATAGTACTACTGTGTCATAAAATAGTTGCAAAAACTATCAAACTATGCGTATGCTGGGTGCATGACAAATGCACCCGTACCCAATATCGAGGCCAGGTTTCGTGCGTATGCGGAAAAGCTGTCCACTGCGTTGGGTCATGCA
>JAHIKF010000048.1 GCA_018897875.1 Pseudomonadota bacterium
CGCACCAGCCTGGATGAGTTGCCCCAGTTTTTCAATGTGCTCAGCGGTTCCATGTCCATAGTGGGGCCCAGGCCCCATGCGGTGGCGCACAATGAGTACTATCGCCGTCTCATTCCGGGATATATGCTCCGGCACAAGGTCAGGCCCGGCCTCACCGGGTGGGCCCAGATCAATGGCTGGCGCGGGGAGACCGAAACCCTGGAAAAGATGGAAAAACGGGTGGAATTTGATCTGGAATATCTGCGCCGTTGGTCATTGTGGTTCGATTTGAAGATCATCTTCCTGACGATTTTCCGAGGTTTTAAAGACAGCCATGCCTATTGAGGTTGAATGCGCCTGGCGGCAGGCTGAAAAGCAGAGAGGGATTAAAGGGAGTTTGCTATGAGTCGGGGTAATAAGGCGCTGGTTACCGGGATTACCGGACAAGACGGCAGCTATCTGGCCGAGTTCCTCCTGGCCAAGGGTTATGAAGTGCATGGTTTGGTGCGCCGGTCCAGCACCTTCAATACCAGGCGCATTGACCATCTGTATGTGGACCCGCATGAAGCCGGGGCCCGTCTTTTTCTCCATTATGGAGATCTGAGCGACTCCGGGCAGCTCAGCCATCTGGTCTACAATATCCAACCGGACGAAATCTACCACCTGGCTGCCCAGAGCCATGTGCGGGTCAGCTTCGACATACCCGAATATACCGGGGATGTGACCGGCCTGGGGGTTACCCGGCTCCTGGAGGCCATCCGCCGCAGCGGCATCAAGACCCGGTTTTACCAGGCCTCGTCCAGCGAACTGTTTGGCGACTCCCCGCCGCCCCAGAATGAAGCAACCCCCATGTGCCCCCGGAGCCCCTATGCCGCGGCCAAACTCTATGCCTACTGGATGACGCGCAACTACCGGGAAGGCTACGGCCTCTTCGCGGTCAACGGCATCCTGTTCAACCACGAATCTCCCCGCCGGGGGGAGACCTTTGTCACCCGAAAGATCACCAGGGCGGTGGCGAGGATCAAATTCGGCTTGCAGAAAAAACTTTACTTAGGCAACCTGGAGGCCCGGCGCGATTGGGGCTATGCCCCGGATTACGTGGAAGCCATGTGGATCATGTTGCAGCAGGATACCCCGGAAGACCTGGTGATCGCCACCGGGGAGGCCCATTCAGTCCGGGAGTTCCTGGAAGAAGCCTTTTCCCATGCCGACCTGGACTGGCGGGAATACGTCGAGATCGACCCGAAGTACTTCCGGCCCACGGAAGTGGACTATTTATTGGGAGATGCCGGCAAGGCCAGGCGTATCCTGGGCTGGGAACCTCGGGTCAGCTTCCGGGAATTGGTGCGCCTGATGGTGGATGCCGATATTCAGGATCTCATCGATCTGCGCCAGTGCCAGGACGTAATCCAGCGTCTGCGGCAGGAAAACGGCCTCGGCCCCCAAGGCTCGACTGGCTTGCCGCGTTAGCGGGGTAAGAACCCTGAAAAGTGATCTCGGGATAAGCCGGCAATCTCGCACCGCCGACTAAAAGGAGCAACCGGAATCATCATGGAACCTGACGCAAAAATCTATGTGGCCGGGCATCAGGGTTTGGTGGGGGGGGGCCATTTGGCGGCGCCTGCAGGCCGCCGGGTTCAAGAACCTGGTGGTCCGCAGCTTGGAGGAATTAGACCTGCGGGGTCAGGCCGCGGTGACCGACTTTTTTGGCCGGGAGCGCCCGGAGTATGTCTTCCTGGCGGCCGCCCGGGTGGGGGGGATCAGGGCCAATGCCACGTTTCCGGCGGACTTTATTTACGACAACCTGATGATTCAGACCAACATCATTCACCAGGCCTACCGCCACGACGTCAAAAAGCTCTTGTTTCTGGGGAGTTCCTGCATCTACCCCAGGCTCTGCCCCCAGCCCATGAAAGAAGACTATTTTCTGGACGGCAAGCTGGAACCCACCAATGAGCCCTACGCGGTGGCGAAGATCGCCGGCATCAAGATGTGCCAGTCCTATAACCGGCAGTACGGCACCTGTTTCATCTCGGCGATGCCCACCAATCTCTATGGCCCGGGAGATAATTTTGACCTGCTAAACTCCCACGTCATCCCCGCCATGATCCGGAAGTTTCATCAGGCCAAGGTTGCGGGCGACCCCGAGGTGGTGGTCTGGGGCACCGGCACTCCCCGGCGGGAATTTCTCTATGTCGACGATCTGGCTGACGCCTGCCTCTTCTTGATGGAAAATTATCAGGACGGGGAGATCATCAACGTGGGGGTGGGCCAGGACGTGCAGATCATGGAGTTGGCTCACCACGTGGCAGCCGTGACGGGCTTTAGCGGCCAGATAGTGCTGAATCCCAGTTATCCCGACGGCACCCCCAGGTAGAAAGTGTTGGTTGGGGGATTTGGGACTGCAAAAACTTTAGAAAGGCTGGAATCTGCCCGGCGTCGGCCGTGGTTGCATCAATCTTGCGCTCGTCCAGTCGGCTCTCGTTCCAACCGTAGGCGCTGCCCTGCGGGTCGAGGTCGATTAAAGCTGTGGGGAAATTTTGACGGGTGGCGCATCGTGTGATGGGTTGCGCATCCGAATCGCTCAAAGCGGCAGCATGGCGTTGAGCTTCGGTCATCGCGTCGAAGTGCTTCCAATCGTGGTCAATAGGAGTTTTCTTCGCGGTATCTGCGTTTTTCATATGTTGGTTTTTCCCGCTCCTGCCGTCATCGGCGGATTGCCGGGATCGCTCGCGGTCATTCATGCGCAGCCTATTCCTAAGCGGGGGTGCGTTGGTCTTTTGTGTGGGCGTGGGCTTTCATGAAGGTGCGCAGGATAGCGTTGATCCTTGTCTGGTAACCAGGCTGCTGCCGTAACCATGCGAGCAAATCAGCGTCAAGCCGGATCGTTACGACTTCCTTGTGCTGTGGCATTACTACTTTGGCGTCCCTCCAGAACTCCTCATCCGTAGGATGTGCGTCTGGATCAGCTTCAACAGCGGCATGCACGGCGGCATCGCTCATGTTGCGCAGGCTGTCCCAGTTCGTGCCCTGCTTAGCCTTCGATTTTTTGCCAGTAGCTGCGTCTTTCATGAGGTTCAGCCCTCCATGCGGAGATAATACGTATTTCATCATCGTTTCTGTAGGTATAGATCACCGTGATTTCCACGCCGTTCACAAGGCCAATGGCATAAAATCGGGTTTCCCCATAATCGAAACGGTCGTCAATCCTCTCAACCGTTGGCCCCTCAAAAATCCGTTTTGCATCCTCGAAAGCAATACCGTGCTCTCGGATATTATAGCGGTTCTTCTTTTGATCCCAAGTATATCGCATTAAACGTATTTACACAATGTGAATATCTTTAACAAGGCTTTCCTTTTTTCTGCTGCCCTTTTTCGCCTTTTCCTCTCCTACCGCCACAACCTTTCAAAACGCGCCGGGTTGGCGGCCGTGTACATGACGGTGTGCTGAATGGTCCGGTGGCCAAAATAGTCTTGAATGAGCCGGGTGTCTGCCCCCTGATCGGCAAGGGCGAAGCCGCACGCGTGCCGGAGCAATAACGGGGTCGATCTTCATATGGCCAATTTATGACAAAAAGGTGGGAAGAGTCAATCAGAATAAAGCAGGCAAAAGATTAACTACCGGGCTTCCAGGAGGTAAGACAAAGGATGTTCGCTCTCCCTGGTCATTAATGAAGATTAGGCTTCCTGGTCCCCCATGGAGATCATTGTCACCTTGGGTGGGATAGCCCTCCAACATATGAATGCAGGGCGGATTCGGCCGGCCCCGATAAAGCTGGATGCAGGCAGGCTGAATCCGCGAGCCGCCGGCATTAGGCTTGCAATCGTTTGGTCTTTTTCTCAAGCAAGGCAAGCTGGCCCCTTGCCGCGGCCTCGCTCCGGGGCTGGTCGAGTGTTTCAATCTTCTGGAGGGGCATGGCGCACCCGGCGATATCCACCTCCCGCCGGTTGCCGTATTTGTCATACTTCCCTTCCCAGACCAGCTCGGTCTTCCTGGCGGATAGAGGATGCGGATTCTCTGGCCCATAGATGGGGGGTGCGGCTCATACCCAAATCTCCAGCTTATTTCGTGCGGTAAACGTTCAGCCCCACCTTCTCCTGCCGGTCCGGGACGAAGACGTTGCCTTCGGTGGAGGCGATGATGATGCTTTTCTTAGATGACGAGGGGCCGAACTCTTTGCTCAGGTCCACCTGGATGATGAGCATGTTCCCTTCCACGGTCATCTCCACGTTTTTCATGGCCCAATTCCTCCACAAAAATTTTCGGTCAGCAACCAGAATATCCTACATTTATACCTATAGTCCGAGATTATGCCGCAGTCTTGGCCACGGCGCTCGAAAAATGCTTTTGGGGACCTCTCTCGCCGAGTAAAATCTCCCAAACGATCCTCTTCTCGAAGCCAATTCTTCTCGCTGGTGGCAGAATAGCACAAATTGGGGCGGAGAGTCAATTTTCTCCAGATTTTGGGCATACCAACCCCTCGGCGACCAGATGCTATCAGGCTGGGAAGCCTATATGCCCCAGGCCAGCACCGCCCGGTAATGGTGAGCCAGGGGAAAGGCCGAGGCGATATGCACATACCACCGCCGGGCGTGGTAAGAAACCCTGGCCCCCACTTTGATCAGGCGCTTGATCAGCCAGTCGATGGACCGTTTCACCTCTTCGCCCCAAACATAGAACTGCCGGATCATATGCAGGAGGTTGTAGGCCAGGACCCCCATCTGTAGCCTGGCCTGGTTGGCCTCGAACCTTTGGCAACTGGTTTTGTCCCACCGAAGAGTGTTTTTCCCTTCCTTGATCCGGTTTTCTATCTCGGCCCGGCCATTATAGACCTTGATCACCTTACCGGCAGGCAGCCTGGAGTTGTTGACCACAAAGCCGATCCGGGGAAAAAGTTCGCCCCGATGCCACTCGATCTTGGCCACTACCCGGCGAGGCCGGTCCCAACTCTTGGCCTGGTAGTGGAGGTCAACGATCTTGACCTGAATGCCGCTTTGGGGCGGTCGACCCACCGGTCGGTTCAGGTGAGGTCCCAAGAGGCGCATCAGGTTGGCATTGCTTGGCAATCTGATGAAATAAGTGATCCGCTGTTCCTCGCAATACTCGTAGGTCTCCGGGTTGGCAAAGGCAGCGTCGGCACGCACCCAAAACAGCTTGAACCAGGAGCGGTAACGCTCCACCAGGGGAGTGATAAATGGCAGGGTGCCGTCGGCGGAATGGACGTTTCCCGGTCTCAGCTTGGCCCTCAGACAATCGCCCTCGCTGGTAAAGCAAAAAAGCGGATGGAAACAGTTCTTGGCAAAATGGCCATTGTAGGCCACCCATTCCTGCTTGCCGTGGGCCGGATCCTCGGTGGAATCCAGGTCGATAATCAGCCGCTTTTTGTTCTTCCTCTTTAGCAGGGTATCCGTGGACCGGGTCAGGGCAGCCTCCAAGGCCTGCAGGCCAGCCTCGTTGCCCAGGATGTCATTCTCCAGCCGGGACAGCATGGACTGGCCAGCCCCAGCCTGATGATCTTTGCCCAGAGCCAGCCTGAGGGCCGGATCAATCCGCAGAAAATCAGCATCGTTGCAATCTTCATAACCGGCTCCTATCTGGTAAATCCTTTGACGAATCATTTGGACTAATGAATGTTTCGTATGAGCAGGTGACCTTAGGTCCTCCAAGCAATCTCCCATGGGGGCGATGATTTTGAAACGGTCATCTATCTCTCGCATCAGGAGAAAACCGACGTCCGAGGTGATCTTGGCGCCCTGGAAATCTATCATGATGGCTCGGTTAAAATCCGGCCGGATCACCTCTTTCTGACTTTCACCACTACCGAGCATTTTTAGGCCCCCGATATGCTGTATTTCCCTCCTTATATCATATAGTTATACTATTATCCACCTTTTTCTGCGGCATAATCCAGGATAGTCCCAAATGGGCCTCATAGTCAACAAATCTCGGTCTGGGGGCAGCGCCACGGCACCAAGAAATTAAGGCAAAAGGCGGTTAGTCCTTCGCGTTCATCCTGGGACTTCTCAGGCGCCCCCAGGGAGGTTGTGGGGTGTTTCTGAGTCTCCACCTGGTGAGGATCCCGCCTCCTGGCCCGCCGACTCAATTGGTTAACTCACTCCCTGGGTCAACATAACCAAGCCCCCGGGACAGTGGAGCAAATCATGCCGGGACCTCTCCCCAGGAGTCCCGGCTCTTTTTTTGTCCTCCCCACCCCCAAAACCTCCTAAAAAAACCCACCAAAAAACAAAATACCGTCAATCCTTCCGAAATTACCAGATTACGTTATTTTTCCAAGCCCCGGATAATGTACCCATGCTGAAGGGGTTGCTGATGCGGGGACTTAACCAGGCAATGAGATTTACCGGTCTGGGGGGCGGACTTGTACGACAAGATCCAGGCCCCCCTTTGGTCCGGGCCCCCTCCTTCCCCCTCGTCGATCAGATTTTCTTTGCCAGGGGCTTTAATGGCGGGATAGCCCAGATGGACGGCGTTAGCAGCCCCTACCGTCAGCACGTCTGGGTTTACTCCTGCATCAATGCCATCGCCCAGAACATCGCCGCGGTGCCCTTGAATTTCTACGCCGGCACCAAGAAGAACAAGCGCCTGGTGGAGACCGGCCCCCTCGTCAAGGTCTTTGAAACCCCGAACCCCCTGATGAGCGGATCCC
>JAHIKF010000476.1 GCA_018897875.1 Pseudomonadota bacterium
GCATCCCGGTGGTGGTCCTCACCACCTCCAGCGCCGAAGAAGATGTCATGCAGGCCTACAACAGCCACGTGAACTGCTTTATCACCAAGCCGGTGGACTTCGCCCAGTTCATCAAGGTGGTGAAGTCCATCGAAGACTTCTGGTTCACCGTAGTGACACTGCCCAGGGAGTAAGCCATGACCAAGCGAGACCCGATAAAGATACTGGTGGTGGAAGACGATCCCGACGACGTGGAACTGACCAAGGAGGCCTTGTTGGACGCCAAGGTGGTCTTCGATTTGAACGTGGTGGCGGATGGGGTGGCGGCCATGGAGTTTCTCCGCCAGGAGGGACGCTACCGCCAGGCGACTCGCCCCGACCTCATCCTGCTGGATCTGAACCTGCCCCGGAAAGACGGCCGGGAGGTGCTGGCGGAGATCAAAGGCGACGAGGACCTGAAGCGCATCCCGGTGGTGGTCCTCACCACCTCCAGCGCCGAAGAAGATGTCATGCAGGCCTACAACAGCCACGTGAACTGCTTTATCACCAAGCCGGCGGACTTCGCCCAGTTCATCAAGGTGGTGAAGTCCATCGAAGACTTCTGGTTCACCGTAGTGAAACTGCCCAGGGAGTAAGCCATGACCGAGCGAGACCCGATAAAGATACTGGTGGTGGAGGACAACCCGGACGATCTGACCTTTCTCAAGGAAATGCTCGCAGAGGCGGTCGCCTACCCCGTGGATTTGCACCACTGTGTCAGGCTGGGGGAGGCCATGGACTATCTGCAAGAGGTTAGCCTCCACCCCGATGTCATCCTCCTGGACCTGAATCTCCCGGACAGCCGGGGAGCGGATACGTTCCAGCGGATGCGCCGGCAGGCGCCCGCCACCCCCCTGGTGGTCTTCACCGGTCTGGACGATGAGGGGCTCTCCCTCACTGCCATGCAGGGCGGAGCCCAGGATTATCTGGTGAAGCATAACATGAACGGCGACCTGATAGTGCGCTCCATCCGCCATGCCATCGAGCGCGGCAAGATTGAGCAAGCCCTGCGCCTGGCGCAGCAGGAACTGGAACAACGGGTGGAAGAACGCACCGCAGAACTGTCTATGGCCAACCTGAAGCTGCAAGAAGCCGTGGTCCAACTCGAGAAGGCGCAGGGAGACCTGGAAAGCTCCCTGCTGGGTACAGTACAAGCCCTGGCCGCCACGGTGGAGAGCCGTGACCCTTATACCGCCGGGCACCAGCGCCGGGTGGCGGAGTTATCCGTCATCCTTGGTCGCAGGCTGGGCCTGCCGGAGGACCGGCTCAAGGGGATGTACCTGGCCGCCATGGTGCACGACCTGGGCAAAATTTCCGTCCCCGCGGAGATTCTGTCCAAACCCGGCAAACTCTCGGAAATAGAGTTGGGCCTTATTAAAAACCATTCGCAAGCGGGTTTTGAAATCCTAAAGGACATCCCGTTTCCCTGGCCCATTGCCCAGATCATTTTGCAGCACCATGAACGGCTGGATGGTTCCGGTTATCCCCATGGCCTCTCGGGCGAAGAAATTCTCAAGGAGGCCCGGATCATGGCCGTGGCCGACGTGGTGGAGGCTATGTGCTCCCATCGGCCCTACCGTCCGGCCCTGGATGTGAGGGTCGCCAAGGATGAAATCTGGAGCAAGAAAGGCGTGGCCTACGATCCCGACGTGGCCGGTATCCTTTACCATCATTTCGATGAAATTTGGCAATCACTTGGGGAGTGTAAATTCGGTATTTCTATAGGAGAACAATAGACCAAAGCAAAAATATTATACGATGGGGGGCGGGGCGCCTGCGCTGCTGCCCTTGGCTCCCTCTCCCAGATCATTTTTGGGAACCTTCCCATGCCAGGCGCCGCGGCCAGCGCCGGCAAGTTCCCCCACAATCACCTTCTTAATTATCCCCGCCTAAAATCCTTATCCAGGAAATAGGGTTAGTCTTTTCCTGCATTACATCACTATGTAGCTTGCCACGACAGAAACTTATCGGATTTCCTCAGAAAATTGTGATATGTCTCCGGGTATGGAAAGTTTTTGGCTTTGTGATAAGTTTCGGATCATAGCAGTTATCTGGGCTCCCATACCATAACTCGATTTCGTCCCCCTCTCTTTGCTTCGTACAGTGCTTGATCACTTCGTTCAAGGAGATTATCGATCGAATCCTTATCAGCCAAGCGTTCAGCGACGCCAAAGCTGGCGGTCACGTTAAAATTCCGGCCGTCGGCCTCGAAATGAAGCCCAACAACATCCGCCCGCAGTCGCTCGGCAAGGTCATGCGCTCCTCTCAAATCTGTTTCGGGAAGGAGAAAACAGAATTCTTCGCCACCGTATCGAGCGGCCAGGTCTGATAGACGTATTCCGCGCCTACATACGGCCGCCATCTCAACAAGAACCATATCGCCGACAGCATGTCCGTAACTGTCGTTCACCCGCTTGAAGTGGTCGATGTCCATTATTATGCCCGCAATCGGTAGATTGTAACGCAGAGAGCGTTGGAACTCTGTCTGGGCGGAGGCGAAGAAGTGCCTTCGATTATAGAGGCCGGTGAGCGGGTCGACAGTCGAGAGTCTTTCTACCTCCTGAAAGAGCCGGGCGTTTTCAAAGGCAATAGCAGCTTCGTTAGCAAGAGCGTGAATAAGCCTGACAGTGGATTCGCTAAATGGGCCCCTTTGACGGCTTACCAAAGTGAGACAACCGATATTTCGACCGTGGGCAGACATGGGGACACCCATCCATGTCCCGTTTTCAAGATGGATGCCCCATTCGCGGGTCCTTACATCACTATTCATGTCTGAGATGATGATGGGGTGACTCGCCTGTCTGATGTGGCTCAAACAAGCCGGCGGGGTGATCACTTCTCCGACGACTTTGCCTTCTTTGGAATCTCCATTAAGGCTATGTAGACGGATGTCCTCTCCTTCAAAAAAGTAAATGGCGCTACTAACGTAAGGAATGAGACGTTTTAAAAACTCCATAAGGTAATCTACGATTCCATTGAGGTCCAACCTGGATGTGAACGCCTCAAGAGCCTGACGCAATAACTCAGCCTCAGTTCGTGCCTGTTGCTCAGCCGCTGCCATCCTCTCAAGCTCTTGACTCTTAATGTAAAGTTCCCGGCTTTTTCCTTCGATGATCATTTCGGCCTGTTTTCGGGCAAGACGTTCCCTCTCAAGTCGGCGATGCAGCAGTTCGACCTGTTTATCCATGATTAGTGCTTACTGCGCGGTGATGATAAAACGGGTTTCTGGCGGATCCCCCTGTCCAGTTTCCCTCCTGACCAGAAAGGATTCGCCAAAATAATCGATACATGCGAGGATCAATCCCTCGGCCAGATCAGGCAGGTTGCGTTTCGATCGATAGGTCATGATCATCATCCCCGGCTCCGGCATGGTGCAGGCGAAGGAAGGCAACTCTGCGTCTGGGTAGAGTTTCCGTACTTCCAAATGGACGTAGTCATCCACTCGGGGAAGGAACTCCATAGGTGATTTTATCCCCTCAAAGAATGCAGGGAAGGATATCAAAAAGCGTTTGAATAGGTGCCGGCCGAACTCCTTAAGAAGATCTGGAATAGATATACCGGTTAGGGTAGAAAGGTTGGTGACCAAGGTCACTATCTCTTGGGGGTCATAGGTACCGATAGAGGTGTAAATACCTCCCGACGGCAAATGGGACATCTCGATCAGATGCTCAGTTGTCTCAAAAGAGAACCTTTCATCGACCAGCTCAAAGAACTCGGTGAAAATTATACCTTTCATAAGGGTACTTCCTCCTCTTTTGATCCGAGATTATGTGACAACCATGGCCACGCCTGTCCAACAATGGTTTTTTGGACCTCTTGGCCTGGGAAAAATCCCCCAAAGTTTCTGTTCTGGAAGCCCAAGCCTCTCGTAGATTGCATGATTAAAATAACTTCGGCAAAAAAGTACATTTTCATAAATTTGGGCATACCACACACCCTCAGAAACCAACACTTCACTGGTAACTTAAGGGCCCCAGGCCAGCACTGACCGGTAGTGGTAAAGCAAAGTGGCCAGAGATTATTGACGGATGTGCTGATGACTTGCCATGATCTTGCATTTCTTAATAATATGAATTAGTTGTCGATCTGATTTGGATATCTTGCACGGGCATCTGTGGGGGTAAATGGAAAAGCAATATGGTACCAGTAACGGCCATTCAAGATGGACCCACCCTCACCTGGGTTTCGGGTGTGTAGGCACGCGGTGAGGTAAAATGGCTATAATCATGGGTAGTTATAGATTGTGAAAAAGTATCGCGTGTGCCTACGGTTTTGAAGGGGCTGAAGAGACTTCTAACACGAGTTTGGGTGGGGGAA
>JAHIKF010000477.1 GCA_018897875.1 Pseudomonadota bacterium
CCGGTGGGGCTGGGGACGGACGGCTGCGCCTCCAATAACAACCTGGACCTCATCCAGGAGATGGATACCGCCGCCAAGCTCCAGAAGGTGCACTGCCTGGACCCCACCGTGCTGCCGGCGCCCACCGCCCTGTCGCTGGCCACTTGCGGCGGCGCCCGGGTTCTGGGGTTGGAAAACCAGGTGGGAACCCTGGCCCCGGGCCTCAAAGGGGACCTGATCGTCATCGACCTGGATCAGCCCCACCTGACCCCCCTGTATGACCCCTATTCCCACCTGGTTTACGCCGCCACCGGGGCCGATGTCCAGACGGTCCTGGTGAACGGCCGGGTCGTGGTGCAGGACCGGCGCCTCCTGTCCTTTGACCTGGCGGAGACCCTGGCCCGGGCCCGGGAATTGGCCGGAGGCTTGCTGGCCAAAAAAGTCGGCAACCTGACCTCCCGTCCGGGATAAGCCGCCCCGCACCAAGGGGTGGCACAGGCTTTCCAGCCTGTGCAGGCGCGGGATAAACGTTCATGAACCACAAATGTTTCACCCCTGGGAATGAAAATCCCCCCTACCCCCCTTTTTCTAAGGGGGGTCTTAAAGTCCCCCTTTGGCAAAGGGGGATTTAGGCAGCAGTGTCCGGTTTGGTTTTTGCAAAGAAGGAGGCTCGTTATACGTTGTTCAACAGTTCATAAATTCACTAACGCACTTTTGCTCCGAGAAGATTACTTCCCCCTCACCCTGACCCTCTCCCCCCGCTTCGTGGGGAGAGGGTTGGGGTGAGGGGGGCGGAACAACCGCACGCAATTTCCTAACCGGACAGTGCTGGGATTTAGGGGGATTTAGGTTTTCACGGTAAAGCCTGTGGCTACCGAAAATAGCCTCTGCGCCCAATTCAGCATGCGGCGCGGCCCCTCTACCACCTCTCAGGATCGGCCGCTCTTGAGCCCTCCGCCTCGCTTCGCCGGATCATTTTCGTCATCCTTAAGAAAAGACGCTAACTTGCCGATAAATCTATCGTCAGGGTGGTGGGGCGGGGTAACCCTCGTTTCAAGGCCGGGCAAGGCCACCGGGGACAAACCTGGGGAAAACTGCGGATTAAACGGCGGGCGGGCGAAGGTGAGTTCTGGCCGCCATGAGGGCGCCCATGAGTGTTAAGGTCATCACCCGAAAGATTAATGCCCGCAAGATCACCATCAAGATGGTGGATGGCTCCCTGATCGAGGGGAAGATCAACATATATCATGGTGAAGAGGTGGTCCAGCGGGTGAGCGACATCTTCACCAAGGTCAGAGATCCTTTTATTGTGGTGTTTGATGTCACCGCGGAGGGCAAAAGCGGGGGGGTCTTGATAATTAATAAACGCAACATTTCCTGGGTATCACCGGAGGATGAGCCGGTGCGGAAGGAGCCCCAGGAGGACGAGGAGCCTGAGGAGCCTGCGAAGCCAAAGGGCTCCTGGATGGAGCGGATGCGTTCGTCTTAGGTCTGATCCCCATCCGGGCGCGGCCGGACCATCCGCCATCGCCGCCGGGACTGGCGGCCTGATTAGCAATGCTCCTTTGAGACCGGCGCCACCTGCCTGGCTAGCCGGGAATCGGAGCCGCCGGCTTGCCTCAGGGTTAGCCCGGCCCCCTGGTCCCGTAAATTCCTCTGGGCCCGCTTAACTGCGGGCAATTATGAACACCCCCAAACAGGTAATGACTATGCCCGACATGCGCATGAGGCCCACCGCTTCGCCGAACAGGGCCCGGGCCAGGATGGCGGTAAAGACGTAGCCCAGGCTGATCAGGGGATAAGCGTAGCTGACTTCCGCCTTGGACAAGACGATGAGCCAGACCATGAACCCCAGGCCATAGCAGAGGAGTCCGAAGAGCACATGGAGATTGGTGGCCGCTTTGAGAAAAACGGGCGGCAAGGTCGACAGAGAGAGAGAAAAATTGCCGATCTTGGACATACCGTATTTTAAAGACAACTGCCCGGTGACATTGAGGATGACATCTATTAAGATCAGGATCAGAACTGCGTATTTGACCATTTCACCTTCCTTATGAGAATATAGAATATCTAATTAGATTCTGATTTTCGGAAAAGTTAAGTCCCGATGCAAGGAAATAAATTTTCCGAGGCCCGGCCGGGCCTTAACTGGGTGCGCCGCCTCGATCCCCGCACCAAGCTGTGCCTGTTGCTGGCGAGCTTTGTCATGGTGCTGTTGCCCGAGAGCCCCCAGGTGGTGGCTCTGGCCACCCTGATGGTGCTGGGGCACGTAACCCTGGCTCGATCCTGGCGGGCTTTGCGGCCCATCCGCTGGCTTTTGGCGCCCCTGGCTCTCTTCAGTCTTGGAGTCTGGTCCTTTTTGGCTCACGGTCCCACCCTCCTGTTCTGGGGCGTCAGCCGGGAGTCCCTGGCCTTTGGCGCCGCCAACTTTCTGAAACTGGCCACCATGATGTTGGCCGGCCTCACCCTGCTGGCCACCACGCCGCCGGAAGAGCTCTTTCTCGGGCTGGTGAAGTTGCGTCTGCCGTATCCCGGGGCCTTTGCCTTTGCCCTGGCGCTGCGCTGGGTGCCCGAGGTCTTCGCCACGGCCATGCGGGTCAAAGAGGCCCAGGAGGCCCGGGGCCTGAGCTGGGAGCAGGGCAACCCCCTGGAGCGCCTCAAACGCCACCTGCCCCTGTTGGCGCCGATTTTCCTCCTGACCCTGCGGCGCAGCCAGGCCATGGCCTGGGCGTTGGAGGCCCGGGGTTTCCAGATGAGCCCCCGGCGCACCTATCTTCTGGATACGCGGATGGCGGCCCGGGATTGGCTGGCCCTGACAGTGGCCGGACTCCTCCTGGCCGGGGCCATCACCCTCCACCTGCTCTGCTGGGACCGGATTCCCGGCTTGAGGCTGTGATAGCAGTTAGCGCCCGATCAGATATGCTCCGATACCGAGTCGCAATCAAAAAATGCGGAACTGTAGGGGCGCACCCGCGTGTGCGCCCTTAATTCAGGGCGGACACATGGGTCCGCCCCTACAATAAAATTGTCGTTTGTTTGCAAATTGGTATGACAAGTTTTCTGTTTTCTGTGGAACAGCCGCCCCGGCTGTTGGGCTCTGAAAAGTTAAATGGAGGAAAGGCACTGGCAGCCATAATTACTGCTGCGCTAGCGCTTCAAACTGCCCCTGCTGGTCATTCTGAGGCCGCGAAGCGACCGCAGCATCTAAAACCAGCGAGATTCTGCGCGGTCCTCAGAATGACACCGATAAATCGATTCCAGCGCCAATGATTTTTGGCCACAGCTCTTAGGTGTCCCCCTACGACTGCGCACACTTGAGGTGCGCTCCTGCAGAAAACCCATTGATTTTACATGGATTATATGACATAAGGCGGGCACGACCTGCATAACAAACTGAGACCTCTGCGAAAATCCCCTTACCTGTCATTCTGAGGGAGCGGAGCGACCGAAGAATCTCATAACTACGAGAAAAAACAAGATCCTTCGCTGCGCTCAGGATGACAAAATGGCTTTTCGCAGAGGTCTCAAACTGCAATCATACAGGTAATTTATCTTTGTGTAGGGGCGGACCCATGTGTCCGCCCTCGGGTTGGGCGCCCACGCGGGTGCGCCCCTACAGACCGCGAGCTTTTCTTACTTCTATGCGCGCAACTTGGTAAAAACCCTTATTTGGGCTCCGCCGCCAGCACCTCCGGCTCGACGTTGGCGGCGTATTTGGTGAAATTTTCCCGGAAGCGCCCCGCCAAATCCCGGGCGGTGGTCTCATAGGCCTGGGGGTCGGCCCAGGTTTTCTGGGGATAGAGGATGGCGTCCGGCACCATCGGGCAGGTGGTGGGTACGGTGAGGCCGAAGAAGGGGTCCTGGTACGTGGGGACATCGTCCAGCTTGCCGGACATGGCGGCGTTTAAGAGGGCCCGGCGGTGTCTGTCGTTCAGGAAATCGCCCCCGCCCCGGGATTAATCTCCGTGCCCGCCACCGCGCCCCAAAAAAGGGGGAGCCGAAACCCCCCGGCTCCCCTGAAAAACTTCCTGGTCAGTTAATCCACCCCTCTTATACCGCTGGCTTTTTCCAATGCAACCAACATAATCTGTAACATATTTAAAACTCTTGTTTTTTTAACCGAAAACCGAAAACCAAAAACGGTATTAGAAGATGGCCCTGGCTAATTTCCACACCTCGGGCGACCGCCAGCACCGGGATTTAATCAGTTCCCGATGGTGCACAAATTCTTTGGGGAGACGGTCAAAGAAAATGTCAAACAGCTCCTCGTGGGACCGAGCCTCTTTCATCGCTTCGGCACGATCCACCGACATGATTTCATAAAATTTTTCCGGATCGAATTCCAGCCCTTCCCAGTTGATATCCTGATGGCGCGGCATAAAGCCCAGGGGACTTTCCACGCCGTAGCCCTGGCCCCGGACGCGATCAATGATCCATTTGAGCACCCGCATATTTTCGCCAAACCCGGGCCACATGAACTTGCCGTCCTGGTCCCGTCTGAACCAATTCACCCGAAAAATGCGCGGTGGATTGGCCAAAAGCCGCCCGATATTCAACCAGTGAGTCCAATAATTGGCCATGTTGTAGCCGCAAAACGGCAGCATCGCCATGGGATCCCGCCGCATGGACAAACCCTCTTCAGCCGCCGCGGTGGCTTCAGAAGCCATGGTGGCGGCCAAATACACGCCGTGGGACCAGTTGAAGGCTTGAAAAACCAGGGGCACATCCTTGCTCATCCGTCCACCGAAAATGAACGCCTTAATGGGAACGCCAATCGGATTATCCCATTCTGGGTCAAAAGTCGGGCACTGTTGAATGGGGGCGGTAAACCGGGAATTGGGGTGCGCGGCGAGCCGGCCGCACCCCGGAGTCCAATCCTGCCCCCGCCAGTCAATCAAATGAGCCGGGGATTCATCGGTCAAGCCTTCCCACCACACATCACCGTCATCCGTGAGCGCCACATTGGTGAAAATGCAGTTCTTGGTCAAAGACAGCAAGGCATTGGGGTTGGATTGCATTGAAGTGCCCGGAGCCACCCCAAAAAATCCCGCCTCGGGATTGATGGCGCGCAGCGTGCCGTCCCCATCGGGTTTAATCCAGGCAATGTCGTCACCCACCGTGAAAACTTTCCAACCTTCAAAGCCTTTGGGCGGCACCAACATGGCAAGGTTGGTTTTGCCGCAAGCACTGGGAAAAGCTCCTGCCACATAGGTTCTTTCACCTTCAGGACTTTCAACTCCCAAGATCAACATGTGCTCGGCTAACCAGCCTTCATCCTCGGCCATGACCGAAGCAATTCGGAGGGCGAAGCATTTTTTACTTAAAAGAGCATTTCCCCCATAACCACTGCCAAAAGAATAAATGGCCCGCTCTTCAGGGAAATGGGTGATATAGGTGTTATCCGGATTACACGGCCAGGACACATCCTTCTGGCCCGGCGCCAACGGGGCGCCCACCGAGTGCAGACAGCGCACGAAGTGTCCCTCGTCACCCAGAACCTCCAGGACCGCCTGGCCCATGCGGGTCATAATCCGCATATTCACCACCACATAGGGGGAATCGGTGAGCTCCACGCCGATGTGGGCAATGGGAGACCCCAGGGGCCCCATGCTGAACGGAATGACGTACATGGTCCGCCCGCGCATGCAGCCGTCAAACAGATTCATCAATTTTTCTTTCATTTCAACCGGATGCACCCAGTTATTCGTGGGTCCCGCATCGGCTTTGTTGAGAGAGCAAATAAAGGTGCGGCTCTCCATCCGAGCCACATCTTTCGGATCGGAGCGGCTGATAAAACTATTAGGCCGTTTTTCCTCATTGAGGCGAATAAAAGTTCCGCTTTCAACCATTTGATTACACAGTTGGCTATATTCTTCCTGGGAGCCGTCACAAATATACACCCGATCCGGTTTGCTGAGTTCAACTATGGTATTAATCCAGTTGTGCAGCGATTGGTTATTAGTTTTAGCGCCACTTATTGGAATATTCTGCATTAATTACCTCCTATAAACACGATCTAAATTAAACTGAAACATAATGAGTACTTGATCACAGGGTTAAAAATTAGGCTTGTGAGATCCAGGCGATATCTGGTTGGAGCCCCTTGAAGTAACAGGTCATCGCCTCCACTAGGACCGGAAAGGTCTGACGGCCCCGCACGCGACAGGTTTGGCGCAAAGA
>JAHIKF010000478.1 GCA_018897875.1 Pseudomonadota bacterium
CAAGTTTTTGGTGGCACAGGCTTTCTAGCCTGTGCGGGGATTTTCGCACAGCCTGGAAAGGCTGTGCCACCAGTCAGAAAAACTTGTGGCGAAGGATAAGCCCACCAGGAGAGGGTGAGTTCTTGAGGCCAAATTTTGCCAGGTATCTGTGGGACACGAGACTATTAGGGGTCCAGGAGGCAGGGCGGGACGGTTTGGGTCAGCTTGTCGGGCCAGGAATAGGCGCAGAAGTATAGTTGGGAGTCGCAGAGGCAGGCGTCGGTCTCATGGGCCAGAAGATAGACGCACGCAAAGCAGCACTCCGGGAGTTCATCCCCGCAGGAGAAGGGCACGCTGTACTGTCCGGCGCGAAATTCGTGGAGGTTGATCATCTGGCCCTGTCTAATACCGTTTTCGGTTTTCAGTTTTCGGTTTTCGGTTAAAAGAAATATAAATATCAATATGTTAAATATTTGATTTGTTACATTTGAAAGTGAATTTGGTCTATGAGATGCAGCCGGGGGGCGGCCGGCCCATTACGGGAGTCTTGCCGTTGTGGGGGCTTTTAAAGCCAACCGTCCCGGGACCCCAAAAAACTATAGCGTAATCCTGCCCAAACTGCAATTCCCCGAAGGGGCGGGCCTCCGGGCCCGCCACCGAAACGCAGCCAGGGAGGGCCGCCCCACCGAAGGCGCAGCTTTTTTCAACTAACTGACATTCCTTCACCTCTTAGCGAGAAATTTTATAATTTATTGGTATACTTGGTTCAGGCACCCGGACCATGGCGCCAAGCCGGGGGATTCGGGGTGACACCAACCAAGGAGACCAAGGACGGCCGCCTGACGGCTGGATTTCGGCAGAGTCCGCCGAAGGCGCTGGTACTTGGAGCTGTTATGCAGATTGACACGAGCAAAAAGGCGCACTCGATCCCCTTGAAGCATTACGGGTGGATCCTGATAGGGGTGTGGACCCTGGTGGCGGCGGCGTCGCTGGGGTGGAATCTGCTTCAAGACCGGGATGAGGCATTCAGGGTGGCCCGTCAGATTGCCCTGACCAATTATGAGCGGGACGTGCTCTACCGGCGCTGGGCCGCAACCCATGGGGGCGTTTATGTCCCGGTGACCCCGGATACCCCCCCCACTCCTTACCTGGCCCAACTGCCGGAGCGGGACCTGATCACGCCCTCGGGCCGCCGGCTCACCCTGCTGAACCCGGCCTACATGACCCGCCAGATCTATGAACTGGCCCAAGAGGCGGGTCTTCCCCGGGGGCACCTCACCAGTTTGAAGCCCCTGCGGCCCGGAAACGCCCCGGATCCATGGGAGAGGAAGGCGCTGGAGGCATTTGAGCACGGCCAAGAAGAAGTCAGCGAAGTGGTCTCCCTTAACGGCCAGCCCTCCATGCGCCTGATGCGTCCCTTTCGTATCGATCTTAGCTGCCTTACCTGCCATGAGGAGCAGGGATACAAGGTGGGCGACATCCGGGGCGGCATCAGCGTCTCGGTACCCATGGACCCCATAATGACCAAGAGCTTGCATACCTGGTCTCTCATCCTGGGACATGTGGTGCTCTGGATGCTGGGGGTAGTGGGGATCGTCCTGGCGGGGCGGCAAATCAGCGCCAGCGCCGCGGCAGCCATGGCGGCCCAGGAAGCCGCCGCCGCCGCCACCATGGCGGTCCAGACCGTGGACGGCATGCTGGACGGGGTGATCATCACCGACCTCAGGGGGCGCATTACCCACGCCAATAAAGCGCTGACGGAATATTTCGGCTGGGGCCGGGAAGTGGTGGGAGAACCGGCAACGAAACTGGCGGCAGACCGGGATGCCGCCAAGTTCCTGCCCGCCCTCACCGCCTGCCTGGAACAGGGCTACGCCCGGGACCTGGAGGGCAACATCTTGACCAAAGACCGGCGCGAGGTCCCGGTACTGGTCAACGCCTCTGTCATCACCGATCCCCAAGGCCGGCCCCTGGGGGTTATCTGGGCGATCCGGGACATCACGGCCCTGCGCCGGGCCGAAATGGCCCTGGAGGCGGAACGGCGGCGCCTCCTGTCCCTCCTGGAGGAGTTGCCCGCCTACGTTTATCTGAAGGCCCCGGATTATTCCATCAAGTTTGCCAACCGGTTTTTCCGGGAAAGAATCGGGGACCCCGGCGACCGGCCCTGCTATGAGGTGTTGCACGGATGCGCGGCCCCCTGTAAAGAATGCCAGGCCATACAGGTCCTGGCGACTCATGAACCCCAGGAGCGGGAGTGGGTCCACCGGGGGGGCCGGACCTACCGCGCCTATGACTATCCCTTTGCCGACAGCGACGGCTCCCCCCTGGTCCTGGAGTTGGGCATAGACGTTACCGAAAAGAAAAAAGCCGAGGAAGAAGTTCTTCAGCTCAATGAAGAGCTGGAACAGCGGGTGAAAAGGCGCACGGCCCAGTTGGAGGCGGCCAACCAGGAGCTGGAAAGTTTTTCCTACTCCGTGTCCCATGACCTGCGGGCGCCCCTCAGGGCCATTGACGGCTTCTCCCGGATTCTCCTGAAAGATCATGCCGACCGCCTGGATGCCGAAGGGCGACGGTTGTTGGATATCATCCGGGCCAATACCCAGAACATGGGCCAGCTCATTGACGACCTCCTGGCCTTCTCGCGCTTAGGTCGGCGGGAAGTGAAAGTAACCGACCTGGACATGGAAACGCTGGTCCGGAACGTGGTGGGGGAATTACAAAACACCCTGGGGGACCGGACGGTGGAGTGGGACCTTAAGCCCCTCCCCGCAACCCAGGCCGACCGGGCCTTGATGCAGCAGGTCTGGGTCAACCTCCTGGGCAACGCCCTCAAATTCACCCGTCTTAAGGAAGCTGCCAGCATCGAGGTGGGCTGCCGGCCCGCCGAAGACGAGGATATCTATTACGTCAAGGATAACGGGGTGGGCTTCGCTAAGCAGTTTGCCCATAAGTTATTCGGGGTGTTTCAACGGCTGCACCGCTATGAGGAATTTGAAGGCACCGGCGTGGGGTTGGCCCTGGTCCAGCGCATTGTCCAGCGTCACGGCGGCCGCGTCTGGGCCGAAGGCCAGGTCAACGGCGGGGCCTGTTTCTCTTTCTCCCTGCCTCGCCGCCAGGCCCAACAGGCAGCATCTTGATGAAGGGATATGGGGTTGGCAAGGTAATAAATTTGCGCTTAAGGCCAACGTGAACCTTGCCAGCCGCCGGTTTAACCCCCATTATATAGGGTGATGTCCTGGATGTACCTTGACATAGTTTTGTAGGGGCGCACCCGCGTGTGCGCCCTCAATCAGGGCGGACACATGGGTCCGCCCCTACTTGAAGGTTTGCGGTTCACCACCACGCGAGGCAGGAATATATGGATAAAGAATCGGATGCGTTGGATTATCGTCGGCGATATCGCGGTTTAATCGGGGTCAGGAGCAAAATGCCTATCCGGGATGTCTCCGTGCTGAGCCGCATCTATACCCCGGGGGTGGGAGCGGTCTGCAAGGAAATCGCCAAGAATCCGGCCTCGTCTTACCGCTATACCTGCCGGGGCAATTCCATTGCCCTGATTTCGGACGGCAGCCGGGTTTATGAGTTCGGCAATATCGGGGCCGCGGCGGTGTTGCCCAAGTTGGAGGCCAAATCGGTTATCTATAAGACTTTTGCCAACGTCGATGCGGTCCCCATTGCCCTGAAGACCCAGGACCCTTATGAGATCATCGAGATCGTCCGGGTCCTGGCCCCGTCCTTCGGAGGATTCTGCCTGGAAAGCATCGCCGCCCCCAAATGTTTTACCATTGAAAATCGGATCAGGGGCGCGGTCAGGGTGTCGGTGCTCCACCACGAAAACCATGCCTCGGGAATTATCGTGCTGGCTGCCCTCTATAACGCCCTCAAGGTGGTGGGCAAGAGCTTGAAGGACGTGCGCGTGGTGATTAACGGCGCCGGCGTTGCCGGTACTGGTGTGGCCAAAGGGCTGCTGGTGGCCGGGAATAATAACATGGTCATTTGCGACCGGCACGGGGCTCTCCGGGTTTACCGCACGGTGGGGATGGATTGGGCCAAATCGGAGATCGCCCGCCTGGTGGGTCCCCAGGACGTCAAAGGCAGTCTGGCCGAGGTCATTAAGGGGGCGGATGTGTTCATCGGGCTGTCCGCCGGCGGGTTGGTCAACCGGGAAATGGTAGCCAGCATGGCCAAAGACCCCATCGTCTTTGCCCTGGCCCTGCCGGAGCCGGAGATCAGCGAAGCGGCGGCCAAGGCCGGGGGCGCGGCGGTGGTGGCCACGGGCCAGGCGGACAGCGAGAATCAGATACGATCATCCTTGGTGACGCCCGGATTTTTCCGGGGGTGCCTGGACGTGGGGGCCCACCGGGTCAACATCGAGATGTACCTGGCCGCGGCCCGGGCCCTGGCGGACATGATTCCCGAAGACCAGCTCTCGCCCCAAAACATCATTCCCCGGCAAATGGACTGGCACATTTCCCCGGTCATTGCCGAGGCGGTGGCCCGGGCGGCCCAGGAAACCGGGGTGGCCCAGATGACTTCCGAGGTCATCACTCCGGAAAGGATTCACGAGCGGACCGAAAGCTATATTTATGAGGGGGAACTGGCCTGGCTGCCCTCGGA
>JAHIKF010000479.1 GCA_018897875.1 Pseudomonadota bacterium
GAGAGAAAGCCGGAAGCGCTTTAGATTCAGAGGAAGCCAAAAGTATAGAGGCCGCCTCAAGGCAGCAGCAAATGCTTATCGCCGCCTTGAGAAAGGTGGAGCCGCTGGGAAGGGTGGTAATCCAACTGGAGGATCCCGAACGCCTTCGGGGGACTCCCAATGATATCACTTTGCAAGAGGGGGATAGATTGATAGTTCCCCAGGCACAAAGTACAGTGAATGTTGTGGGTGCGGTCTTTGCCCCCACTGCCCTGGTGTACACTCCTTATAGGACGGTAAAAGAATATCTCACCATGGCCGGGGGCACTACGGATATAGCCGACGACAGAGAAATTTATGTGATTAAAGTCAATGGCGCCGCCGTGAGTCGCAAAGGATTCTCCTGGCTGAGAGCCAGTTGGGACGGGAGTAAATACGGCTACCATCCCGGCGGCATAAGTTCCCTGACTCTCGACCCGGGGGATACTATCGTGGTGCCTGAAAAATTAGAACGAATCGCTTGGCTCAAAAATATCAAGGATATCGCCTCCATTTTAGGGAATATCGCCTTAACCGCTGGGATTGCTTTTGTGGCCCTAAGGTAAGGTGTTTGAGGAGGAGATCAAAGACATCGCCACCATTCTCGGCCAGTTCGACTTGAAGACCGGCGTGGTTTGCGGAGCCCTCAAATGAACTGCGAAGGCGGCAAAATGCGCCTGCTGGCGATATCTTTGATAATCGTAACTTCCCTTGGAGTTTGGGGGGCTAAACAGCCGGCTCTTGCTAGAGTTGATGCCACGGGGCTTACGGGTAAAAATGGCTTTTTAACGGGTCCAGACAGAGTCTTTTGGATCACGACGTTTACCTGGAGCGCCATCAGCCTCGCGGCCATTGCTTACTACGCCTATAAAAATAGCCCCGCCCAAAGGGCCAAAGGGTATCCAGAAGAATTGGGGCCGGGCGAGTGGTACCTTGCCCTCTACACCGGCCTGTCCTATCTGCCTTCGGCGGACTGGAAGTTTGCCAGCAATTTCCCCCCCCCCTTTATCACCGTTGACTGGACTCCCCTTAGGAGGTTCGGCTCAGTATGCGGGCAGGACCGCCAAAAATATCCAATATCAACCAGGTATACTTGGAGGAATAAAATTCGGGCGGTATCTTGATGCCTACCCCTGGTTGGGTTGGGAAATGGAGACCAGTTTCTCTCGCAATAGGATCCGTGGGGACCAGGGGCACATATCGCCTCCCGTACCGGGAGGTCCAGCTAATCTGGTGGGCGGATCTGATTGGTTTATGATCTGGGCCCTGCAAACCAATCTGTTAGCGCGCTACGGCTTCCTTAAAGATAAGGAGGTCACCTTCGGGCGCTTGCAACCATATGTGGGGATTGGCCCAGGTCTTGAAATAATCTATGGCAGATGGGACTCGGCAAAAAACTTGGCCATCGAAACCATGGCCGGTGTCCGTTACATGTTCACCCCAAAGATCGCAGTCTTTTGTGAATACAAGTTCAGTTATCAGTTTGCGGTGGAATACCAGGATTTCATCGCGGCTAAATATGGCCATGGCGGGACCCTGACCTTCGATGTCCCGCATCACCGGTTTGTCATCGGCGTTTCCTATCATTTCAAAAATCTTTATGGGAATTAAGGCTGGCGTTGCTGCCGAAAACTACCGCGGGAGGATGGGGTCACTCCCCTGTGCGTCCGGGGCGCCAGACTACTTCAGGGGCGGCGGACTATCGGGTTTTCCAGGATGTTGTTCCCCGCTATACTTTACAAAATTCTCGCACACATTCCGGACGAAATCCCGGGTTTCTCTTATGGGGGGGACATCTTGATGCTGGTCCACCCGCTTCGGGCCGGCGTTATAAGCGGCCAAGGCCAGGGGCAAACGATAATTGAATTTTTCCAAGAGCATCTTCAGATAGCGCGTGCCGGCCCAAACATTTTCTTGCGCATCATAGGGGTTAACCACCTGCAAATCGTCAGCCGTGCCCGGCATTAATTGCATCAGTCCCTGAGCCCCCTTGGGAGAAGTGGCGGCGGGATTGAAGTTGGATTCCACCCGGATGACCGCCTTAATCAATGAGGCCGGAAGATTATGGCGTTGGGACACTTCCTGAATCAGGGGTTCCAATTCGCCGGGAGAGGGTCGAGGCCGGCCTGAGGGGTGCGGGGGTTGGTTGCGGCGAGAAAGCCGAGTAACTGATGGTTTGTGGCTCGGGCGATTGGCAAAATAGTAGTAAATGACCCCATCTTTGCAGACCCGCACGAAGGGTGCCGCCGAGGCTGGTGCAATAGAGCCTATCACGAGTAATGGCAAGAGGAGCGCTACCGATACAAGGCCCGACAGCCCTGCTGGGCGGGAAAAAATCCTCCCAAGCCTCATCCTTGCTGAATTAATCATGCCCACTGTCCAAGTTTAAGGTGTTTTATAGAGAACGATTAGCAAATAAGCTCGATCCCGTCAAGGCGAATATAACGTTATCCTAGTCGGGGTTGATCTGCCCGAGACTTGGTTTACCTTATATGCTCGGAGTGCTGGACCTCTGGAGATCCCCCCGGGATATAATACCGTTTTCGGTTTTCAGTTTTCTGTTAAAAAGATTGTTAATATCAATAGGTTAGCGAGCGAGTTTGCTGCATTTGAATGAGAACTTGATATAAGACCAAGCGGCCCGGTTAGAGATTGTATCCCGCCTGTTGACCATCGTTATAGAACATCTTGACTGTATCCAGGGAAAACTCGTGGAGATCCTTGCCCACCAGAGACAGCTTTTTCAGGACGCCGTTGGTTACCGTGATAATGTGGCAGCCGACTGCATCGGCCTGAAAGATATTGAGCAATTCCCTGGGGCTGGCCCAAATGAGCTCCAAGTTGGGATGAGGGCGCAGAATTTCCACTGCCTCAGCCATATGAGGCACAGGATCCCGGCCGGTATCAGCGACGCGCCCCGCGAAGACCGAGATGAAGGACGCAGGACCCCCGGCGAGAGCGGCCGCCGCCTCCCGTACCTGCTCCAGAGTCATCAGGGCTGTCACGTTAAGCTTCACGCCCGCCCGGGCCAATTTACGCAGCAAGTCGTAAGAAGGTTGTTTTTTCGTGTTCATCACCGGAATCTTAACATTGACATTGTTGCCCCATGAGGATATTGTCAGGGCCTGTCTTTCCATGTCGTCAAATTCATCGGCAAAGACTTCAAAGGAGATCGGCCGGTCCGGGATCGCCTTGATAATCTCTTGGGCAAAGGCGCGATAATCATTGACCGCAGCCTGCCGCATCAGGGTGGGATTGGTGGTAAAGCCCTTGATCAGAGAATTGGCATACATTTCCAACATGCCGGCCTTGTCAGCCCCGTCTGCGAAGATCTTGACGGATAAATCCGAAACTCTCTTCATTATTATCTGATCTCCTAATTGTTGATCTTTTGAAAAATAACGGGATATTGCTGAGACCATGGTTACTGACTGACCTGAATCGCTGGTCGATGCGCGCTTAAAATCCACTCGACGGCTTCACTCAATGAGGCGGCCTGAAAATCCGGCCGGCACCGCTTCGCTTCCCGAGGGGCGGCATTAATCAGGACGGCTTTACACCCCGCTTTCTGGCCGGCTTCGATGTCGGTGGCGCGATCCCCAATGATGAAACTCCCGATAATGTCGATCCCCCAGGCGCCGGCCGCTTCCAAGAGCAACCCGGGCTTAGGCTTCCGACAGGCGCACTGGTCCTGGCTATCGTGGTAGCAGACCCGAATCTCATCAACGGTTATGTGGCGGCGCAACTTTGCATTGATGGCCTCGACTACCGTCCGTGACTGCGTACCTCGCGCCACATCCGGCTGGTTGCTCACCACAATCAGCAGGAAGCCCGCCTCCCGCAGAGCCTGGCATGCTTCTGAGACTCCGGGCAAAACTTCCATCTCTTCCGAGCTGGCGGGGGGATGAGTCTTCCCGTCCTCGTGGACATAGGTTCGGTTCAGCACCCCGTCACGATCCAAAAAGACTGCCCTTTTCATCCTTCGCATCATTTCACGGATTCCCATTTCATTTCGGCAGCCTGGAGGTCGGGATGAGAAACCAGGAGATGCCAGACGACCGCCTGAAAGGATTCCACATGGGGGGTAACGGTGCTGGGATTAACGGTGGGAATGACTACGCAAGCTTTGGCCACCTGAGCGGTGTAGCCCCCATCACGGCCCACTATGCCGCAGCTGGAGGCGCCGACTTCCTGAGCATATTCCAGGCACCGCACCAGGTTCATGCTGATCTGATGTTCCCGATTGCCTCCCCCGACCGAAAAGATCAAGAGCATATCGCGGCTGTTTAAGCGGCTGACCTTGAGCCAGTTGACATAGCTGCTCTCCCAACCGTCATCGTTAATCCGGGCTGTGAGCTCCGAGACATTATCCGTGGGGCTGTAGGCTTCGATACCGGCGATTTTGCGGAAATCGTTTACGGCATGGGAGGCGTGGCCGGCCCCCCCACCCGAACCCATAATAAAAAGACGGCCTCCCCGGGCCCGCAGTTCCACCAACTCCTGCACCATCCGGTCAATGACCGCAACATCTAGTTGGGACAAGATCTGGGCCGCTTCCGCCAGGTACTGTTTGGTATAGGGCATGATTACCTCGCAACAGATTGCACGACACCCTGCTCCGCCATAATGCGTTCGGCCTCAAAAAGATATTCCTCGGTGCCGGACTGGGTATCCAGCCAGGCAAGATACTGGCGGACATTCTCCTCCACGGGCACCGTGGGTTCCCACCCCAGGGCCCGCATGCGGCTGATGTCGCTCACCGTGTGCCTGGTATCGCCCAGGCGAAATTCCCCGGGCACTTGGGGTTCCAGGGAACTGCCGCAGGCCTGGAGCATGAGGTGGGCAAAGTCCACAACGGTAATAGCCCGTCCGCCGCCGACGTTGAAGGTCAACCCATCGGCCGCCGGGCTTTCCAGGACCATAACATTGGCCCGGGCCACATCAGAGACATTGACGTAATCCCGCAACTGCCGCCCGTCTTCGTAACAGATGGGAGGCAGGCCGGCCCGGAGCCGCAGGGCAAAACGGCGGGCGATGCCGGAGTAGGCGTTGTAAAAGGAGTTGCGGGGCCCCTGGACATAGGTATAGCGCATGGCCGCAGTGGCGATGTCGTAGCGCCGCCCCAGGTTAAAGGCCAGCAACTCAATGGCATACTTGGAGATGCCATAGGCAGTGTGGGGATGGTTGCAGGTGGCTTCATCGATGAGTTGCGGCTCTGCCGGGGCGCCGCATAGGGGGCAGGTGAACTCCCAATCTCCCCGCCGCAACTGTTCCAGGGGCCGCGGCCCCGGGTAAAAAACGGTTCCTTCACTACCGCATCGGTACTTCCCTTCCCCTGAAACCGCCTGAGAGGAGGCAAAGACGATTTTTTGCACCGGATACCGTTTGGGGTCGGCGACGATCAGCTCGAACATCAGGGCGCTGGATTCGGTGTTGGTATGAATAAACTGGCTGAAATCCGGCAGATAATCCTGGTAAGCCGCCAAGTGGAAGACAAAATCCATGCCTTCCAGGGACCGGGCCAGGTCGGCGCGGTTCGCCACATCACCCTGGATAAACTCGGCCGCCGCCGGAATATAGTCCGGCTTACCCCGAGGATGGACCCGGGGCTGCAAAGAATCGAGGATGCGAACTTCGTAACCCTTTTCCAGGAGCAGATCGACGGTATGCGACCCGATGAACCCGGCTCCCCCGGTGACCAGGACCTTCATCAGATATTCACCATCACCTTGGCGCCGTGAAAATCAAACCTATAAGGCATCTCTCTCAGCCCTGCCGCGGCCATGGCCTTGCGAACCAACCCTTTTTGGCGTATGGGGCAGTAAAGCATGAGAAAGCCGCCGCCCCCGGCGCCGATCAACTTGCCCCCCAAAGCCCCGGCTTTCCGGGCGAGCCCATACCAGACATCGATTTCCGGATTGCTGATGGCGACAGAACGGCGCTTCTTATTCTCCCAGTGCTCGTGCAGCAGGTGTCCGAACTTTTCCAGTTCGCCATTTTCCAGATATTCTTTGACCCGGTAGCCCATCTCCTTGGTGCGGTGCAGGCTGTCCACCACGGTGGGGTCATCTTTTTCGGTGTCCAGGCGCTGTTCCTGTAAGATATGATTGGCGCTGCGGCTAATCCCGGTGAAGAACAACAAGAGGCGGCTATGCAGGTCTTCCGCGGTGGTCATGGAAATATCCAGGGGACTCACCTGAACCCTGCCATCCCGCTCAATTTCGAGGCAGGTAATCCCGCCAAAAGCGGCGAGATAGTGGTCCTGCTTGCCCACGTGATGCCCGGCCATCTCCCTTTCCACCTTAAAAGCAAATTCAGCCAGGGCCTGAGTCGGAACCCGCTCCCGCTTCAAATCATAAAGGGAGGTAAGAAGCGCCACGAGATAAGTGCTGGACGAACCTAACCCGGTGCCGGCGGGGACGTCGGCCATGGAGACGATCTCGACGTTGTTCTTAATTCCCAACAACTTTAAGGCCGGCCGCACCAGATCATGCTGCACCTGATCCGGCTCTGTTACTTCCTCATAGCGGGAGTATTTAACCCGGATTAGGTCATCAGCGGCGGGGCGATTGACGTAAATGTAGAGATATTTATCGATGGCGGCGCTGAGGATAAAGCCGCCATATTTGGAGTAATAGCCGGGCAAATCCGTGCCCCCCCCGCCCAGCGTAATCCGCATGGGAGCCCTGGCCATTATCATCTTGTCCCCCCTCTTTTAAAGATGCATTTCGTCTTTTAAATGGTCGAACTAATCAAGGCCTTGAGTAAAAAAAATCTTTCCCCTGCAGGGTTATTACCAGTCATCTTTGCAGAGCCGCAACGGTGCGGGCCAGATCTCCCGGGGTGTCGATCCAGTAAAGGGTTTCCCCGGGGCCCAGGGTATAACCATACATGGGTTCCCCGGCCGACAGC
>JAHIKF010000480.1 GCA_018897875.1 Pseudomonadota bacterium
AGCGCCTGGTCCATTTCCAGGGACAGGAGCACCCGGGGATTTTCTTTATAGAGATACTCTTTCGGCTTGTAGGAATGGCCGCCGATGGCGATGATGGCGGCGCCATGGGCCATCTCGGTTTCCCGGCCGTCGCTGACGATGGTGGAAACAAAGTTCCCCACGAACCCCGTAACGCCGGTGATTTCGGCGTTGAGGTGGACCTGGACTTTGGGGTGACTGGTCACCTTCTGCACCAGGTCATCCACATAGGGCTGCACCGCTTCGCCGTTCCAGGTATGGTTGAGCTTGCGGGCATGGCCGCCCAGGAAATCCTTTTTCTCCACCAGGGCGACGTCGTAGCCCTGGTTGGCCAGGCCCAGGGCAGCCTCCATGCCGGCCACGCCGCCGCCGATAATGAGACCGGCCTTGGTGACCGGCAGATCGAATTCATGCAACGGCGGCTGCAAGGCCACAGTGGCCACGGCCATGCGGACCTGATCCTTGGCCCGATGGGTGGCGGCTGCCGGCTCGTTCTGGTGAACCCAGGAGCCCTGATCCCGGATGTTGGCCATCTGAAAGAGGTATTTGTTGAGGCCGGCTTCCGTGATGGTCTCCTGGAAGGTGGGTTCATGGGTGCGCGGCGTGCAGGAGGCCACCACCACGCGGTTGAGGTTGTGCTCCTTGATCCGTTCCTTGATGAGTTCCTGGGTGTCCTGGGAGCAGGCAAACAGGCTGTTCTCCACAAAGGCCACGTTGGGGAGGGTCTGGGCGTAGTCCCGCACCGCCTCCACATCCACCACGCTGGCGATATTGACCCCGCAGTGACAGACGAAGACGCCGACCCGGGGCTCTTCGGCGGCCACATCCCGCTCGGCGAACACGGGCTTTTTCTTGGCCAGGGAGTAACGGGCGGCAGATAGCATCTCGCTGGCCGCGGACGCGGCCGCGGAAGCTTCCATCACCGACTGGGGGATGTCCTTGGGGCCCTGGAAGGCGCCGCACACAAATACCCCGGGCCGGCTGGTGGACACCGGCGTAAAGGAGGACGTGTCGGCGAATTGGTCGGAGTTGAGCGCAACCCCCAGGGTCTGGCCCAGCGCCATCACTTCGGGGGCCACTTCCATGCCCACCGAGAG
This sequence comes from Pseudomonadota bacterium, assembly GCA_018897875.1. Lineage (GTDB taxonomy): Bacteria > Desulfobacterota > Desulfobaccia > Desulfobaccales > 0-14-0-80-60-11 > 0-14-0-80-60-11. The sequence goes on from JAHIKF010000480.1 coordinate 1,116, forward strand.
GATCACCAGTTCAAAGATCTCGTCCTTTAAGTTGCCGTGCTCGTCAAGATACCGGATGTTGACGTCATCGGAGCCGGGCACCGGATCGATCGTGTGCACCCGGGAGCGGATGAACCGGACCCCCTGCTCGTCCCGGGCCCGCCAGTAATATTTTTCGAATTCTTTGCCGTGGGTGCGCATATCCATGAAGAAAATCGCCGCATCCAAGGGCACTTTGCTATGCTCCTTGGCGATGATCGCTTCTTTGATGGCATACATGCAGCACACCGCCGAGCAGTAGCTGTGGTCGCAGTGATTCACATCCCGGGAACCGACGCACTGGAGCCAGGCAATCTTGGTGGGTTCCTTGTGGTCCGAAGGCCTCACCAAGTGGCCCGAGAAGGGTCCGGCCGCGGCCAGGATGCGCTCGAATTCCATGCCGGTGATGACATTGGGAAGCTTGGTGTAATTATAGGCGCCGTAGCGGCTGGGATCGTAGGGCTGAAAGCCGGCCGCCAGGATGACCGCACCGACATTGATATCCTTGTCCACATCCTTCTGATCAAAATCCACCGCCCCGGTGGGACAGAATTTTTCACAGGCCTTGCACTTGCCGCCCTTGCCGCCCTTTTTGAAATAGATGCAGCTATCTTTATCGATGGCGTACTTGGGGGGCACCGCCTGGGGATAACTCAAGTAAGCCGACTTACGCTTGGCCAGGCCCATGTTGTATTCGTCGGGCACCTTCTTCGGGCATTTCTCCGCGCAGATACCGCAGGAGATGCACTTCTCCATGTCGATATAGCGCGCCGCCTGGCGCACCTTGACCGAGAAATTCCCCGGCTCGCCACTGATCCCGACGACCTGCGCCGGAGCCATGACCTCGATGTTAATATGCCGGCCGACCTCGACCAGCTTGGGCGAGATAATTCACATGGCGCAGTCATTGGTGGGAAAGGTCTTGTCCAGCTGCGACATGACCCCACCAATGGCGGTTTTGGCCTCCACCATGTGAACGAAGTATCCGGCATTGGCCAGATCCAAAGCGGCCTGCATCCCGGCGATACCGCCGCCGACCACCATCACTGCGCCAACCGGCTTATTTCCTTGCTGTTTCGCGCTCATAAAGGTTCACCTGTCATCTCAGTGGTTAACTAGACTTATTATAAGATCAAACTTGGACCCTAACCTCAAGGGGAAACCCCCCAAGTGTGGGGCTATTGTGATTTATAGTACAAGCCAGTTGCCTCAGTCAAGTAAAATCGCTCTTTAAATTGACTCTTTCCCTGAGACCTGACCTTCATTGCTTAGTAATTCACTTTAGTGCATTAATAGGGGAGCATTTATCCAACGAGGCGCTGGCAAAACTCCCCATTGACCGCCACGGTCAGGCGGATCGCGGCACTGATGAAATCCGGCACTTAAGGCTGACAGCCACAAAGGTGGGCCGGGGGTGGTTTTTTTGGGGTGGCCAGGACCCCGGGGGGGCTCATAGGTGCGTCTCCGGCCAGAAACCTGCAGAGACCTGGGGATGTGGAGAGGGTGATTTTCGGGTTGGTCCAGGCGAACCGTCCGCCGGGGTGACGGTAGTCCCGGGTCCTTGAAGGCTTGACCCGGGGCGGCAAAACGGCGCCGGGGAGGATCCCCGGACATCGCCGGCTGCGGGGTTGCCTCGCCGCCACGGCGACCCGGCTGGTTTTAACCGCGGCACTGGCGTCGCTTGGATGACCGGAGCCGGGGACAGAACCTTGCCCTTGACCTTTTTACTTGTACTTTATTATACGCTTATTGCCTTAGCTCCGAAAAGGTAACGGTTTGAGCATTAAGACACGCAGTGATCATCCGGTTAAACATTTGGGGTTCCCAGAAGCGTCGATTAAAGCGGTAACAAAATTCCGCCAGATAACGGGGCAGGTG
>JAHIKF010000481.1 GCA_018897875.1 Pseudomonadota bacterium
ACGGTCTTTAGCCATGACTTGTCCTTAACGCTCACCATCCTGGCTCTTAACCAGCGCAGCTTAAGGTGGTTTGGAGCCTGCTCCTGCAAACCGGCTCCGGGGGGCCCACCCCCATCTCTCGTGCAGTTGCGCACGCTTATTACTCCAAGCGCCCTCGTGGCGCACTAACTTGCCAAAACAGAATCTTCTTATAATTTCCAATTAGTTACCGATATGATCCGAATATCTGGTGCGGGCATTTGTGGGGCGTATAATTTCTGATGTCGGTGATAGAGGAACCCCAGGTTACCGGCGGGAATGGCAGGAATCCTTCAGGCCAAGAAGGATGGATATGCTTTGTATATAGGAGCTTTTTGGCTCGGTGATAAGTTTCGGATCAGGGCAGATATTAGTCCATGGCCAGGACAGCGAGAAATAAATTTGATTCTCATGATGCATAGTGTATAATTCCGAAAATTTTCTTAAAGGAGGTGATCCCAGGTGCATCGGCCCGTTTTCATTATTCGCAGGAAGTCCTGAAGCCCAGGTGTTCGGGGGGCCTTGGTAAGGCCCGCATCCCTAAGGCGCTGGATGAGGCCGGGGAGGATCGCCTGGGAAAAGGACTGCTTGCAGTAAGTTCCTTTTAGACCTCCCTCCTTTCCTTCCTCAGGTAATCTCTTCAACCTGCCTTCATTCCAGCGTAGTTCTCCGGACCCGCACATCTGGGACCTGCTGCCGGCGTAAGTTCGTCCGCGCTCGGTGAGCCGGTCTGTCTCTACCGGCCAGCGCGCCGCGTGCCGCGAAATTGTGGTATCGCCGCCGTTACCCGGCAAGCGCGCCGAACTCGGTCCGGATATTATCTCAGCTAATCGGAATGAAGGAGTTGAGGATGGTTCAAGAATATTCCCCCAAGGTTGTGGGCTTCTTATGTCAGTGGTGTTCCTATGCTGGGGCCGACCTGGCCGGGGCGATGCGGCTGCAATATCCTCCTAACATCAGAATCATCCAAGTGCCCTGCACTGGGAAGATCGATATCCTCCACCTGCTCCAGGCCTTTGAGGTGGGGGCGGACACGGTCTTTATTTCCGGTTGTCATGAAGGAGACTGCCATTATATGGCCGGCAACTACTATGCCCGGAAGCGGGTGGAGCGCGCCAAGGAGATCCTCAAGGAAGTAGGCCTGGAGCCGGAACGGCTGGAGATGTTCCATGTCTCTGCCTCTGAAGGGCCGAAATTCGCGGCCGTCGCCCGGGAGATGACCGAGCGCGCCTACCGGCTGGGACCCAACCCGGTGAAGCGGAAGGTTCGCTCCGCCTGGCTGGCCCAGGTATCGGCGGCCGAGGTCGCGGCCTGAAAAGAATTAAAGGAGAAGAAGCGATGAAGCCAGTAGCGGAATATCCCAAGATTTTGGCAATGTGTTGCCGCTGGTGTTCTTATGCCGCGGCCGACCTGGCGGGCTCCATGCGCCTGCAATATCCCCCGGAGGTCCGGATTCTCATGGTGCCGTGCACCGGCCGGGTGGACCTCATCCACCTGCTCAAGGCTTTCGAGTTAGGGTTCGATGCGGTTTTCGTTTCAGGCTGCCATGAGGGGGACTGTCATTACCTGTCCGGCAACATCAGGGCCAAGAAGCGGGTTAACAAGCTGAAAAAGGACCTGGAGGCCATGGGCCTGGAGCCGGAGCGCCTGGAGATGTTTCACGTCAGCTCCGCGGAAGGACCCAAGTTTGCCACGGTGTGCCGGGAAATGGCGGAACGGGTCCAGCGGCTGGGCCCCAGCCCGGTGAAACGTCAGACCCAGGCCGCCTGAGCCGTAACCTCAACCGATTATTGCGGCTGTTGGGTAAGAAACCCAAGGAGATAAGTATGGAACCTCTGGATTTAGGCAATTTGTTCGAAAGAAGAAAAAAGAGCATCTTTGGCGATATTCTCCCGGAATCCCATATGAATGCCTGTTTCACCTGCGGCACCTGCTCCGGCGGCTGCCCCCTCACCGGCATGGAAAGCACCAAGGACGAAGCCCTGGACGCCCGCAAGGCCATCCGCATGGCCGTCTTTGGCATGGACAAGGAGCTCATCGACTCCCGCTTTGTGTGGATCTGCACCGGCTGCCAGCGCTGCGAAATCGGCTGCCCCAT
>JAHIKF010000482.1 GCA_018897875.1 Pseudomonadota bacterium
CAGCCATAGCAGTGTTTGTGGTAACCTCCCACCCATTGGGTTTAGGTTGAGCAAAGCCAGTAGCAACCATTTGCTCCGTCATATCAATATGTTACCACATAGTCGCATAACGTGCAAGATATAAATCGATCATGTTAGGTAGAAGCAAAGTCCCCGGAGGCTGGCTGGTGCGGGTTCAAGGCGCGGAAACCGACTTCATCACTTTTCTTCCGGACCCTGAGCACCGGTGGGTGTAAGCGGAAAATTCAAGCAAGGTGGGTCTACGCACCAAGGTTTCTCTGAAAGAATGCCAAGCAAGAGCTTGGCGAAAAGGTGCGTTCCCAGGCAGAAAAATAGGGCGGCCTGTGGCCGCCGATAATGGAGAAGCCGTGGAAGCGGCGGGCACAGCCCGCCCTATAGAACTAACGCTGGTGAACTTCAAACTTGATATATAATTCTATATGGTCTTTTAAAGAGAATTTTTCAAAGGAAAAATCAAATGAAAAAGGAAAGCCCTTTGGCGGTTTGCAGGCGATGTGGCGCATATTCGCGTAATATAGATCAGATAAATAGCGGATGTCATGCAGAAATAAACAGGGAGCGATGTAAAGGTGTCATGCGAAGTAAGGTGCGGCCTGGCGATTGGATGGAATGTAACTCATGCGATGCAACTGGACGCATGGAGGGGGCTACTTGTGAACAATGTAATGGAGAAGGCTGGTTACTTGCCAGGAAATAATGAATATTTTTGATAGGTACCAATCTCCTGCTTGTGTATGAGGAATGGCAAGTGGCACCGGCCTCCGGCCTGTGTTCACCGGCTGGAAGCCGGTGCCACTAATACTTGTTTCAAATGACATGATGTAGTTTGGCGGGCACGGAGGCCCGCCCCACCGAAAACGGAAAACAGAAAACGGAAAACGGAAAACAGGTCTTCCAATGCCCGAAGTCACCAAGCTGATCCACAAGTATCTGCGCCCCGAAAAGAAGTTCCCCCATGTCTGGTGTCCGGGGTGCGGTAACGGCATTGTCCTGGGGGCGCTGATCCGGGCCATCGACCGCACCGGGTTTGGGAAAGACGACATTGTTTTGGTGACGGGGATCGGCTGCGCCGGCCGGATGAGCGTGTACGTGGATTTCAACACGCTCCACACCACCCACGGCCGGGCCTTGACCTTCGCCACCGGCGTCAAACTGGCCAACCCCAAGCTCCAGGTGATCGTGGTCATGGGCGACGGCGACGCCACCGCCATCGGCGGCAACCATTTTATCCACGCCGCCCGGCGCAATCTGAATCTCACGGCCATCATCATCAACAACAATATTTACGGCATGACCGGCGGCCAGTATTCCCCCACCACGCCTTACGGGGCCAGGTCGGCGACTTCGATGTACGGCCACGTGGAACACGCCTTTTCCATCAGCGACATGGCCGTGTGCGCCGGGGCCGCCATGGTGGGGCGGGGCACGGTCTACCACGCCACCCTGCTGGACCAGCTCATGGAGCAGGCCATCATCAAACGGGGTTTTGCGGTGGTGGAGGTCATCAGCCATTGCCACACCCAGTTCGGGGCCAAAAATAAGCTGGGGGGTGCGGTGGAGATGATGCGCCAACAGAAAGCGATGGCGGTGCGGGTGGACAAGGCCAGGACCATGAGCCCGGAGGAACTGGCGGGCAAGATCACCATCGGCACCCTGGTGGACCGGGACCTGCCCGTCTATACCGAAGAGTACCAGAAGATCCGGGACGCGGCCCGGGCGGAGTTAATGGAAAAATAGTTCAAAGTTCAAGGTTCAAAGTTCAAAGTTTAAGAACTTCGAGCCACAAACCCAGAACCCAGAACCTTGAACTCTACGGAAAAACAATCATGGCAGAGCGTTTCGAAATTAGGCTTGCGGGGTCCGGGGGTCAGGGTTTGATCCTGGCGGGGATCATTTTGGCGGAGGCCGCCGGGGTCTATGACGGCATGTTTGTCTGCCAGACCCAGAGTTACGGTCCCGAGGCCCGGGGCGGGGCGTCCAAGGCGGAAGTGGTGATCAGCGACGCGGCCATCGATTATCCCAAGGCCATCCAGCCCGACGTGCTCCTGGCCCTGAACCAGAAATCCCTGGATACGTTTCTCTCTGATCTAAAGGCCGGGGGCCTGCTCCTGGTGGACGCCGACCTGGTGAGCGAGTTTCCCGCTAGCCGGGCCGTGGCTGTGCCGTTCACCCGGATCGCCCGGGATTTGGGGAGGGCAATGGCGGCCAACATTGTGGCCCTGGGGGCTTTGGCCCAACTCACCGGGGCGGTGTCTCTCGAGAGCCTTTCGGCCGCGGTGCTGGCCCGGGTGCCGAAAGGCACCGAGGATTTGAACCGCCAGGCCTTGGCCGCCGGGGTCGCCGCGGTTAAGGCCGGGGGTACGGTGAGCGTCCCGGAGGAGCCCGGGGAAAAATCAGAGGCCCTATGACGAGGCCGGGGGGTTGACGCAGTTTAAATCAACCGAGATAACTACTAATGGCATTGATTCCAGGCTTTTCCTCCCCCCTTTCCTAAAGGGGGGTAAGGGGGGATTAGATAACTGCCTAATAATCCCCCTAAATCCCCCTTTAGAAAATGGGGACTTAAGCACCCGTATTCGAAATTAGGGTTCCTTTAATAAAAATTATCATCATGACCTTAGGCATAAAGGATAAAGCGTATGCTAAAAGAAGCCATACTCAAGGTAGTCAGCCGGCAGGACCTGACCGAGGCCGAGATGACCCGGGCCATGGAGGCCATTATGAACGGGGAGGCCACCGAGGCCCAGATCGGCGCCTTCATTACGGCCTTGCGGATGAAAGGGGAAACCGTGGCCGAGATCACCGCCGCGGCCAAGGTGATGCGGGCCAAGGCCACCCGCATCCCCATTTCTGACGGGCTCATCGACCTGGACCGGGACGAAATCAACGTGGACTGGGAGACCGTGGTGGACACCTGCGGCACCGGGGGCGACGCCACCAGCACCTTCAACGTCTCCACCACCACCGCCTTCGTGGTGGCCGGGGCGGGGCTCAAGGTCGCCAAGCACGGCAACCGGGCGGTGTCCTCCCGCTGCGGCTCCGCCGACGTCATCGAGGCGTTGGGGATCAACCTGGCCCTGACCCCGGACCAGGTGGCCTGGTGCATCCTGGAGGTGGGCATCGGCTTCCTCTTCGCCCCCCAGCTCCACGGGGCCATGCGCTACGCCATCGGCCCCCGGCGGGAGGTCGGCATCCGCACCATCTTCAACATTCTGGGGCCCCTGACCAACCCGGCCAACGCCAACGTCCAGGTGCTGGGGGTCTATGACGCCCGGCTCACCGAACCCCTGGCGAAGGTGCTCGGCAACCTGGGAGGTAAGAGCGCCTTCGTGGTTTACGGCGAGGGGTCGTTTGACGAAATCAGCATCGTCGGCCCCACCCGGGTGAGCCAACTCAAGGACGGGGCGGTCACGACCTACGATATCGCGCCGGAGGATTTCGGGCTGAAGCGGGCGACGCTTGCGGACATCAAGGGCGGGGACGTGTTCGACAACGCCCGTATTGTCAGAAAAGTCCTGGCAGGGGAGGGGGGTCCCCGGGAAGACATGGTGGCCTTAAACGCCGCCGCCGCCTTCATCGCCGCGGGCCGGGCCCCTGATTTTCCCCGGGGCATCGAACTGGCCCGGGAGACTATCCGCTCCGGCAAGGCCCTGGCCAAACTGGAAGCCCTGATCGACAAGAGCAAATCTTTTGGGAGTGAGCAGTAAGCAGTAAGCAGTGAGCAGTAAGCAGTGAGCAGTTATGTAGGGCGGGCATTGCCCGCCATATCAAGAGATGGCGATGACCAGGGAGGCTCCCGCCTGGGAACCGAAATTTGATCAAAGCTCTGTTTTGCTTGCCAAGCAGGAGCTTGGCGGCAACTGCGTTCCCAAGCAGGAGCTTGGGAACGAGAAGGAAGAAGTAACTCCATGAACTTCTTAGCCGAAATTGTCGCCCGGAAACTGGAAGATTCTCTCCGGCTGTTCGAGCCGGGAGTGGCCGAGGCCTTCAAGGCCGAGATCGCCCGGCGACCAGCCCCGGTAAGCCTCAAGGCCGCCCTGGATGGCGCAGCCGGCCCGGCGATCATCGCCGAGGTCAAGCGGGCCTCACCCAGCAAGGGGGACTTGGGCCTGGGCTGGGACCCGGTAGCGTTGGCGCAAATCTACCAGGACAACGGCGCCGCGGCCATCTCGGTCCTGACGGAACCCCATTATTTCAAAGGCGCTCCGGAGTTTATCCGCCGGATGCGCCCGGTGATCCACCTCCCCATCCTGCGCAAGGATTTCATAGTGGAGCCCGTCCAGGTTTATGAAACCGCGGCGCTAGGGGCCGACGCCCTGCTGCTCATTGTCAGTTTGCTGAAATTGGGGCAGCTCCGGGCTCTGCTGCTCCTGACCCGCTCCCTGGGGTTGGAGGCGTTGGTGGAGGTGCACACCGCGGCGGAAATGGAGACGGCTCTGGCCGCGGGGGCCCGGCTGATCGGCATCAACTCCCGGAATCTCAACACCTTAGAGATGTTTCCGGACCGGGCGTTGGAGTTGGCCCCCCTGGCGCCGGCGGGCGTCACCCTGGTGGCCGCCTCGGGATTAAAGACCCGGGCCGATCTGGAGAGATATGAGGCCGCGGGCATCCATGCCTTTCTTATCGGGGAGCGCCTGGTGACCCGGCCGGACCCGGGCGCGGCGTTGCGGGAATTCCTCAAAGGTTAATGAAAGAATTCATAGAATAATAGGGCGGCCTGTGGCCGCCGGTATTTGATTTTGAGATCGGCTCAACCCAAAAAGAAGGCGGGCACAGCCCGCCCTATGCTTACAAATGCCAAATTACAGAAGATTCTACTCAGGCAATATTGTTTTTTTCACTGTGGTAACTCATCGGCGAATTTCTGTGTTGACAGGAGAGGCTGCCCGGGAATCATTAAGAAATGCAATAAATAATTGTCGGAAAGTTTACCCTTTCGCAATAGAAGCATGGGTTTTACTCCCTGACCACTTACATTGCATCTGGGATTTACCTGAGTGTGATTTAAATTATTCACGACGTTGGGCTATCATTAAGCGAAAATTTACCCAAGCATTCCTCGATGGGGGAAGACCTCCATTTTGGCAAAATCGTTTCTGGGCCCATCTTATTATGGATGAGAAGGATTACGAAAACCACATGAACTATATTCATTACAATCCAGTAAAACATGGTTTAGTAGAACGGGCTTCGGATTGGCGGTGGACCAGTCTGCATCGTTTGATAGAAGAAGGAAAATATCCTGCTCAGTGGGGAGAAGGTGTGGAGATTCCCGAAGGAATCGGCCAGGAATAATCCTCAAATGCGGCGGGCACAGCCCGCCCTATAAACTATGGACAAATGTTGTGATGATTAATGGAGGAAATTTATGAAATTTTTAAGGAAAATCATCGATAGGCTTGGGATTGGGGTTATAGAACCTAATAAATCAACATTCTGGTATTTTATTAAAAATCATTTTTCATTAGAAAAAGGAAGCAATCTTATAGCTTCTTGTTTTATTTTTCTTTTTATTTCAGGGCCTTTATTATTTTTATTGCAAATTCTTGATTTTATAAAGTTAACTAATGAGGGTAATGTGTTTGGATGCGCTTTAATAATTTCAGTAGTGATGGGAATCATATATTTTATCTCCTCTGAGTATAGAGGATATATTATAATTAGAGAATTTATCAATCGATCAATTTCTCCAAAACCTATTAAATCATATGAAGATATAATTAATGATATGACTGGGAGAATGGATGAAGAATATTTTCTTAAAGCTATAGAAAAGAAGATTAAGATTATCGATGCAATCAAATTAATTAAGAAAATAAATAAAACTGAAGATATAGATCTTAAACCATAAAATTAAACATAGGGCGGCCTGTGGCCGCCGGGTCATAATAAATGGTTAGAATCAAAATCTGCGGGATCACGAACTTAGAAGACGCGCTTCTGGCCATCGAATTGGGGGCCGACGCCCTGGGGTTTATCTTTTATCCCAAGAGCCCCCGGAAGGTGGCCCCGGAAACCGCCCGGGAGATCATTGCCCAACTGCCCCCCTTCGTGGCCAGCGTTGGGGTCTTCGTGGACGAAGCCGCCACCGTTGTGCAGGAGTTGGCGGCCCGGGTGGGTCTGGACTGGGTCCAACTGCACGGCCAGGAATCCCCGGACTACTGCCGGAACCTGGGGCGTAAAGTGATTAAAGCCTTTCGCATCCAAGACGAAGACTCCCTGCGCCTGCTGGCCGACTACCAAGGGGCGGCCCAGGCCCTGCTACTGGACACCTATAAAAAGGGGCAGGTGGGAGGCACCGGCGAGATTTTTGACTGGCATTTGGCCCGGAAGGCCAAAAAATACGGGCACATCATCCTGGCCGGGGGCCTAACCCCGGACAACGTGGCCATGGCCATCGCCACCGCCTTACCAATGGCCGTGGACGCGGCTAGCGGCACCGAGGCCACCCCGGGTAAAAAGGACCCGGCCAAGCTCCGGGCGTTTTTTCAGGCAATTCTTCATGGGCCTTTGGATATCCCGTAAGGAATGAAAAGTCGGTGGGGCGGGCCTCCGTGCCCGCCGGCGGGTGAGCCAATGGTGCGCAGTGCGCACCCTACAATAACCTTGAACTTTGAACTTGTCTTAGCAGTAAGCGAAGACTTTCTTTGGCTGAAGGCTGGAAGCTGAAAGCTGACCGCCAATAAAAGGAGGTTACCTTGTTACCGGATCGACATGGCAGGTATGGGCGGTATGGGGGTCGGTTTGTACCGGAGACCCTGATGCCGGCCTTGTTGGAGTTGGAGGAGGCCTATCGCACTATCCATCGCACCGGGGAGTTTCGCCAGGAGTTGGCCTGGTACCTCAAGGATTACGTGGGCCGTCCCACGCCCCTGTACTTCGCCCGGCATCTGAGTGCGGAGTTGGGGGGACCGCAGATTTACATCAAGCGGGAAGACCTGGCTCACACCGGGGCTCACAAGATCAACAACACCCTGGGGCAGGGGTTATTGGCCCGGCGCATGGGCAAAACCCGGCTCATTGCCGAGACCGGTGCGGGCCAGCACGGGGTGGCCACCGCCACGGTGGCGGCCCTGCTGGGGCTGTCCTGCGACATCTACATGGGCACCGAAGACATCCGGCGCCAGCGCCTCAACGTCATCCGCATGAATCTGTTGGGGGCAAAGGTGGTGCCGGTGGAGTCGGGCAGCCGCACCCTGAAGGATGCCATGAATGAGGCCATCCGGGATTGGGTCACCAACGTGCGCCACACCCACTATGTCCTGGGTTCCGTGGGTGGCCCCCACCCCTATCCCATGATTGTCCGGGATTTTCAGGCGGTGATCGGCCGGGAGGCCCGGGCTCAGGTGCGGCGTCGCACCGGCAAACTGCCCCGGTGCCTGGTGGCCTGCGTCGGCGGCGGCAGCAACGCCATGGGGCTGTTCCATGCTTTCCGTGACGAGGCGGTGCGGTTCGTGGGGGTCGAGGCTGCGGGCCATGGGGTCCACACCCACCACCATTCCGCCACCCTGGTGGCCGGAACCGTGGGAGTGCTGCACGGGGCCTTCAGCTACCTCTTACAAGACCCCTGGGGCAACATTCAGGAGGCCCACTCCCTGGCGCCGGGGCTGGATTACCCCGGCGTCGGCCCGGAGCACGCCTGGTTTAAGGACCAAGGGCGGGCCGAATACGTGGCGGTGACGGACACCGAAGCCCTGGAGGGGTTCAACCTGCTCTCCCGGACGGAGGGCATTCTCCCCGCCTTGGAGTCCGCCCACGCCATCGCCTATCTTAAGCGGCTGGCGCCCGAGTACACCGCCGATGACATCGTTATCGTCAACCTCTCCGGCCGGGGTGACAAGGACGTGGACGCAGTGGCCGAAGCTATGGAGGTGTCCGGTGACGCGCATTGACAGGGTGTTCAAACAGCTCAAAGCCAAGGGCGAAAAGGCCCTCATCCCCTTTATCACTGCGGGTGATCCGGATCTGGCCACCACCCGGGTCCTGGCCCTGGAGATGGCCGCCCGGGGCGCCGATATTCTGGAATTGGGCGTGCCCTTTTCCGATCCCCTGGCCGACGGCCCCACCATTCAGGCCGCGAGCCTCCGGGCCATGCAAGGCGGCGTTCACCTGGAGGACGTCTTGAACCTGGCGGGGGAATTGCGCTCCCAGACCCAGATCCCGCTGATCCTCATGGGCTACTACAATCCCATACTGCAGTACGGGCTGGAGCGCACCGCCACCGAGGCTGCGGCCAAGGGTGTGGACGGCTTCATCATTCCGGACCTGCCTCCGGAGGAGGCTGGCCCCTGGCGGGTGGCGGCGGCCAAGGCGAAAATCGCCACCATTTTCCTGGCCGCGCCCACCAGCGGCGCCGAACGCATCAGGACCCTGGGGCGCCTCACCAAGGGGTTTCTCTACTACGTGTCGGTGACCGGGATCACCGGGGCCCGCACCGAACTGCCCCCGGACCTGGTGGAGTCTCTGAAGGAAGTGCGCTCCCTGGTGAAATGTCCTCTGGCGGTGGGTTTCGGCATTTCCACCCCGGAGCAGGTGGCGGGTCTCGCCCCTTATGTGGACGGAGTGGTGGTGGGCAGCGCCATCGTCCAGCGGGTGGCCCGGCTCCAGGGCCCGGCACTGATCCAAGAGGTGGGCGATTTCATCGCCGCACTCAAGGCGCCGTTGCGGGGAAAGTAGAAAATCTTAAGAATCGAGCTGGGGAGACGGATGGCAGGTTGATTATAGCGAATGCCAAAAGTTCTTTCCGTTAGTGCACATGCCGGAAGAACCTAAATCCCCCCTATCCCCCCTTTTCCAAAGGGGGGAACTTAGCGGAATTCCTTTGAAAGTCCCCCTTTGAAAAAGGGAGATTTAGGGGGATTTAATACGAAATTGCAGTCAAAAGACATTGAATATTCATGTCATTCTGAACGGAGCGCAGCGGAGTGAAGAATCTCGGCGGCTCAAAAAGAGAGATTCTTCACTGCGCTCAGAATGACAAATAATAGTCGTTTGATTGCTTTTTAATATAAGAACCAGCCAACGGAAAGAATTTATGGCAAATGCTATAAGCGCCCTTATCGCGATCTCCCCGCCAACGACCCTGCCTCCCGTAGGGGCGGACCCATGTGTCCGCCCTAAATTGAGGGCGCACACGCGGGTGCGCCCCTACAGAAAAATGCGGTATGGGGTTGGGGCGGAGGCCATAAGCCTTACCCGTTGGGGCGCATCATGACGCAGGCGATTAAGGTCAGGGAGGCCGGGGCAGAGGAATTGGACGAGGTTGAAAATCTGGTGAAAGCCGCGTACCGGGAATTCCAGCCCCTCATGCCGGCAGCCGCCTGGAACCGGTGGATGGACAACATCAGTGAGACACTGCGTGGACCCGAAGGCATGGTGCTGGTGGCCGGGGACCAGGGCCGCATCGCGGGGGCCGTCAAGTTTTACCCCGATGCCGGCCAGGCTCACCAGGGGCAGTGGCCGGCCGGGGCCGCCTCCATCCGGCTGCTGGCCGTTTCTCCCGCTAACCGGGGTCGGGGGTATGGCCGACTGCTGACCCAGGCCTGCCTGGACCGCGCCCGGGACCTCTCCATACCCACCATTTTCCTGTTCACCGGCACCTTTATGACCGCGGCCCGTCAGCTCTACGAAAAACTGGGTTTTCAACGCGCCCCGGAATTTGACCGGGACCCAGGGCCCATTGCCTACCGGCTGGACCTGGCGGAGACATCGAATACTTGAGTCGAAGGGGAGGGCTGAGGAAAAACGATTTTGCTGCTCTCCCATCAAAAATATCCTTAATGTATTAAGTACGTTACATGGCAGTGATATAACTCTATCTATAGCTCCTTGGAATAACCTTCATCAATTTCTCCTGCAAGTTCCTTTAAATCGTTAATTTTTTGATGCACAAAATATGTGAAAATGTACGCGTCTTCGCTGTTAAGTTTTGATTCTGATGGATTCTGAAATAACTTTTTCAATTTAAGAAGCGGATAGTACTTGATCACAGGGTTAAAAATTAGGCTTGTGAGATCCAGGCGATATCTGGTTGGAGCCCCTTGAAGTAACAGGTCATCGCCTCCACTAGGACCGGAAAGGTCTGACGGCCCCGCACGCGACAGGTTTGGCGCAAAGA
>JAHIKF010000483.1 GCA_018897875.1 Pseudomonadota bacterium
TGGTTCTCAACCCCTGGTGCATTAATACCAATTTGCAAACAAACGACAATTTTATTGTAGGGGCGGACCCATGTGTCCGCCCTGAATTAAGGGCGCCCACGCGGGTGCGCCCCTACAGTTCCGCATTTTTTGATTGCGACTCGGTATAAAATCCGTAGGGCGCGTCTCACGCGCCATTCTTGGTGCGTAAGACGCACCCTACGAAGGGAAATTACCTTTTTGAGCGCAGATTGGTATTATTGGATCAGGCCGGCACTTTGCTGGGTTTACAGAGCAACTCCGGGGCAGTCGCCAGCCGCCCGCACTCACAGACATACTTCAAGTCTTCCATCTTGCCCTTGCAGTAATGTGTGACGTGGGGCGATTTCTTACCGCAGTGAGCACAGGTGGTGGTTTCCGTCGTGGGGGCGCACAAATGGCCGGGGTCCTCCGCCACCGCACCACAGGTTTTACAGGTGTGGGCCATAACTCCTCCTTAAAAAGATGGGGTATATGGATAAAATAAGGTGTAAGTGGCCCGTGTCAATGGGAGGCGGCCGATCAATTTTTGTCCCGGGGATTGCAAGCCCGGCCGTCCGGCACGGACAGACCCGGACCGGAGCAATTGGCGGGGGCGACAGGAATGGCTTCAGGCTGATAGGGTCAGGGAGGCGGCGGCGGTGTCCAAGGCGGCCCACGCCCCCAGGGGCAGGGTGTGGTTGTCCGCCTGGTGCCCCACCGGCAGGCCCATGAGCACCGGCACGTTCAGGGGCGCCAGGGCCGTGGTCAAGACCTCCAGCAGACCGTCAAGGGAGCCGCAGCGGATAAACCCGCCCAGCACCACTCCCTTAACTCCGTCCAGGACCCGGGCCAGGATCAGGTGGTGGAGCATGCGGTCCAGGCGGTACAGCGCTTCGTTGTGGTCCTCCAGGAACAGCAGGTAACCCCGCATCTGCGGGGCATAGGGCGTGCCCACCAGATGGCACAGGCTGGTGAGGTTGCCGCCGGCCAGGGGACCCGCAGCCGCGCCGGGGTGCAGCACGGTGAGGTTCTGGTAGGTTATGGCTTGCGGACCCGGGGCCGTGAGCCACGAATAAAAATTTTCCCGGGCTGCCGGGGTTAGGTCCGGGAGCTGGGCCAGGTTCGGGCCGTGGAAGGTCACCAGCTTGAGGCGCCGGTGCAGGTCCCAGAGCAGGTTGGTGAGGTCGCTGAACCCCACCAGGCGTTTGGGCGCGGCCATAAGAGCCGCCAGATTCAAATGGGGCAACAGCTTGAGAGAGCCATAGCCGCCCCTGACCGCGAGGACGGCCTTGACCTCCGGGTCCAGCCAAATCTCTTCGAAGCGCCGGGCCATGAGCCGGTCCGTGGCCACCCCATAGGCGCGGGGCAAAAAGACCTCCGGACCGCAGCGCACCCTGAAACCCCAGTCCCGGAGAATATTCATCCCGGCCTCCCAGGGGGGCCGGCGGACGTGGCTGGCCGGGGCCGCCACCGCCACCACCTCCCCGGGCAACACCGGCGGCGGCCACAGAAAGTCCTGACGGGTCATAGCCTTAATCCGAAACCTCTTTCCTCTTGAAGATAGGGGGATTGCAATGGTAAGATAATAATATTTCAACAAGTTCTTATATGCCAGGTATTTGTGGGGAATTTTATGAAAAAGGGGACGCCGGGTCCATTCCACCCCTGGCTCTTCTCCCTTGGCCCCAGTGGCTGTCGTTAGGGCACGGCCCCTTTTCCCCCCCGTTGCTCCCAGGAGGTAAACGCCATGCCTCGCCCCGGGTCTAAACCCGAAGGTTTATCCCGGCCATACCTCACCGGTCTGGCCGTGGCGCTGATCTTTGGGGTGGCGATTTATTTTCGCCTCTATGACCTGGGGAGCCGCAACCTCTGGACCGATGAGGCCTGGGTGGCCCTGGCGGCCATGCAGCCCACGGCGAAAGAGGCCCTGGCCGCGGGCCAGTCCACCCCGCCTTTCTATCTCCTCACCGTCTGGGCCATGGTGCAGCTCTGGGGCCATAGTGAAATGGTACTCCGGAGCCTCTCCTGGCTGTTCGGGGTCGGGACCCTCTGCCTCATCTGGCGGTTTAGCCGCGTGCTGGTGGAAATTCCCGCCGCCCTGATGGCCCTGGCCGCGGTGGCTTTCTCGCCCATCATGGTCTATTACTCCAAGGAGTTGAAGCAGTATAGCGGGGACGCCTTCTTTGCCGTCGGCGTGCTGTGGCTGACGGAACGCCTCCAGGCCCGCGGGGGACGGCAGGGCTGGCTGGCCCTGGCCCTGGCCGGGGTGGTGGGCCTGGGCTTCTCCCAACCCCTGGTTTTTACCCTGCCCGTGGCGGGGGCGGTCCTGTGGGTCACCCTGCCCCAGGCGCAGCGCTCCCGCCTGGCTTGCCTGGGCGGTGTCTGGCTCCTGGCCGCGGCCGGGTATTACCTCCTGTTTATCCGGGGGGGAATAGATTCAGAACTGGTGGCCTATTGGACCCAGGACTTTCCGGATCTCTCCGGCCTGCTGCCGTTCTTTCGATGGCTGGGACCGGCGCTCTACCGTTACTTTTGGTATTTTCTGGGGGAGTGGGGGGTGATCTGGGGGCCGCTGTTGCTGGCGGCCGGCATGATGGTGATGGTGCGGCGGGACCGCGTGAGGGTCTTACTCTACCTGGTGGGACCGCTGCTCCTGGCCTTCGGGGCCGCCTGCCTGCACCGCTACCCCTTCATGGCTCATTACGGCGGCAATCGCCTGATGCTGTTCAGCGCCCCGGTCCTCTACCTGCTCGTGGCGGCCGGAGGCTGGGGCGTCTTGGCGATGCTCTGGCGCCGGCGCCAGCGCTGGCTGGCCCTGGCCCTGACCGCGCTGCTGCTGGTGGCCCTTAACCTCCGGGCCGGGATCAAAGAAAACCTCTCCTCCCTCAACAACCGGGAGGAAATTCAACCCCTGGTGGCTTTACTGGAAGCCAACCTCCATCCCCAGGACCTGATTTACGTCTACTACTTTGCGGTCGCGCCCTTCAAGTACTATTACCACGGGCCGAACTCCGGGATCTGTTGGGGCCGGTCATGCGTGGAGCAGGGGTTGGACCCGGCGGGCCAAGCCCGGACCCCTCCCCAGCGGCTTTGGTTGATCGCCTCCCATATCCCGGACCTGGTATTCCTGCGCCAATTCGCCGCCAAGCTCCTGGGCCCCGACTGGCGGGAGGCTGCCTGCTTCACCCGGGAGGGGGCGGCGCTCCTGCGTTTTGACCGGCAGCCCCAGCCCGAGGCCGCTAAAACCCCGACCGCCCCCCCAGCACCGCCTTGATCCGGTGCTGTAGCTCCGTCAGCCGGTAGGGTTTATTAATCATGCCCAAGGCCCCCTCCTTTTTGATACTGGCCAAATCCTGGGATGATAAAAAACCTGACGCCACCAGCACCCGGGCCCGCTTGTCCAGGAGTTTGAATTCCTTGAGGACCTCGCAGCCATTCTGTCCCGGCAGATAGTAGTCCAGGAGCACCAGGTCCACCCGTTTCATGCCTTGAAATTTTTTCAGGGCCTCGGACCCGTCACCGGCGGTCTCCACCTTGTACCCCAGGTGCTCCAGCAATTCCTGGCCCAGACCCCGGATCAGGGGGTCATCGTCCACCAGCAGAATGGTGGTCGGCGGTTTTTTACGCATATTCAGCCTCGCGTGGCCGCGGCCACGCCGCCTGCCAGGTTTGCTATAACCAAAGGGACTGGTTTATGGAGCTCGATCAGGCGGTTGAAAAACGGGGGCCCGCGTCCTCCCGAACGAGAGGCAGGACCGTGAACTCGCTCAATTCACCGCCTTCTTCGCTTGGCTCCGCCTCACCCTTGGGGAACCGGATAGTTTTTCAATAACTTGCTGAGAGTATTATTCGGCTGTTGGCGGGAAAATCTTGAATTTTGCGGCTGGATTTCTCGGCGGGGGGCGCCTGTGGGACCCGGACCGGCTTGGATACGAGCGGTATATTTCTAACGCTTATTGCCATTGCTCCGAAAATAAGCTATAATTAACTAAATTAATTAGCTAAATGGAGCAATTATTGTGCAACAAGAAAACTTGAGTCTCCTGGCATTTCAAAAAAGGTTTAGGACCGAAAAAGCTTGTCAGAAA
>JAHIKF010000484.1 GCA_018897875.1 Pseudomonadota bacterium
GAAAAGAAGCCAAAAGTCACAAGCTCCTGAAATCTTCCTCCCCACAGATGCCCGTGCAAGATAACGAAACGATAGATGGCATTTTTCCGGGAAAGGTGATAATTGTCGACAGTGGCAAGAACTTCGCTATTCCAGGTAGGCCGTCTTCCAAATAGCATCAACCTGCGGGAGGAGGGACCCCGGGTTTCTTATAATGCCCGGAGGTGGTATTTGCATATCGCCTCGGCCTTCCTCTGGCACACCATTATCGGGCCGTGCTGGCCTGGGGTCTTTAGGCTTCCCAGTCAGTTAGCATCTGGTCGCCGAGGGATTGGTATGCCCAAAATCTGGGGAAAATTGACTTTCCGCCCAAATTTGTGCTATTTTGCCACCTGCGAGAAGAATTGGCTTCGAGAAGAGGACCGTTTGGGAGATTTTACTCGGCCAAAGAGGCTCCAAAACTTCGTTGGAACAGAAACAACTATGTATGCGGCATAATCTCGGTTAAATTCGAAAAACGAGATCACCAGTACAAACTAAGGACACATACCCCTGACACATACACCCCAGGTTGCCGATGTATTTCGGATAAAAGGAGGCGATTATGGTTAGATTACCTGTGCACGCATACCGGCTATCGAAGAGCATAATCAAGATTCAGATTATCTGTCTCTTGGCATTAATTCTAGCGCTCCCTGCCGGGGTTTGGGCCAAGCCCACCACGCCGGAGCAGGCCAGAACCGTGGTAGAGAACTGGCTGGCCTTGGACTCGACGCCCCTGGGCTCTTCTTTAGGCCGGCAGGTTAAAGAAGCCGGAACCTCCACGTCGGAGCAAGACAAAACCGCGGCAGAGAACTGGCTGGGCTTGGACGCGGCGCCCCTGGGCGCTCCCTTAGGCCCGCAGATTAAAGAAGTCAAAACCTATAATCATCAGGACACCCCGGCCTATTATGTGGTCTACCTGAACCCGGCGGGTTTCGTCATCGTTTCCGCCGACGATATGGTGGAGCCCATCATCGGCTTTCTGCCCGAAGGACAGTACGACCCTTCTCCCGACAACCCCCTGGGCGCCATGGTGAGCCAGGACCTCCCTGGCCGGGTGTTGGCCGCCCGGCAGATGGAAAAGCAGGTCCAAACCGAAGGGCTGCAACTAGCTCCCACGAATGTTTACGCTGTGGCCCAGCGCAAGTGGGCCATGCTGGCCAAAGGCTCCACCGCGACCGAAGCCTCAGAGTTCGGGTTGCCCTCCATCTCCACCGTCTGGGTGGCCCCTTTGGTCCAGAGCACCTGGGACCAAAGCTTGGTAAGTGGGAGCGCCTGCTACAATTACTATACGCCGCCGTATGCGGCCGGCAGCGCCAGTAATTATGTCTGCGGCTGTGTGGCCACGGCCATGGCGCAGCTCATGCGCTTCTGGTCCTATCCCACCGCCGGGGTGGGCACGGGATCCTACACCATCTCTATCGATGGGACCCCAACCACGCGTAATCTGCGCGGCGGCGATGGGGCCGGGGGACCCTATAACTGGGGCAGTATGCCGCTGGTTCCCAACTCCAGCATCACTACCACCCAGCGGCAGGCCATCGGGGCCCTGACCGCCGACGCCGGCGTTTCGGTGAACATGGGTTATACCGGCACTAGTGCAGGGTCAGGAACTGATACCCTTAAAGCCTCCACGGCTCTGGTCAATACCTTCGGATACGGCAACGCCAAGAACGGATACTCAGGTAGCTCCACCAGCAGCATCCCGGCCGCCAACCGCAATAACATGGTCAACCCCAATCTGGACGCCGGCTTCCCCACCTTGCTGGGCATCCGGAGCACGGCGGGCGGCCATGCCATCGTCTGCGACGGCTACGGCTATAACACTGCCACCCTGTACCACCACCTCAACATGGGTTGGTCGGGGTCAGATAACGCCTGGTATAATCTGCCCACCGTCGACACCAGCTGGACCACGTTCGACGTCCAGTATAAAGTTATCTATAACGTCTATAAGACGGGCTCGGGCGAGATTGTCAGCGGCCGAGTGACGAATAGCGGCGGCACCCCCATCAGCGGGGTCACCGTCACCGCCACCGGCTCCGGCGGGCCTTACACCGCTACCACCAATGCCAAGGGCATCTATGCCCTGCCTAAGGTTGCCTCCGGCGCCACCTATAGCGTCAGCGCCAGCAAGACGGGATATACCTTTACCCCCAACCCCCAGTCGGTGGCCACGGGCACCAGCACCAATCTCTCCACCACGACCGGCAACAAGTGGGGGATAAATTTTGTGGGCGTTGTTGTTCCTCCTACCAATGTGCTCTTTGATAATGGGCCTTGGGTAAACAGCCCTGGAACCGGCGCCGGGGGCGCTGACGAAAGCGTAGTGCAAACCTCCCTTGGATTAACCACTTACGGATTCTCTAATTACGTTGCTGGCGGTTATCGTATTGCGGAGGATTTCACCCTTACAACCCATGCACGGATTAATAAGATTAAATTTTATGCCTATCAGACCGGTTCAACCACTACGTCAACTATAACTGCGGTAAACCTGCGCATATGGGACGGCCCGCCTAATAATTCGGCAAGCAAGGTAATATACGGAGATACAACCACCAACCGCATGACTGACACAAAATGGTCGAATACCTACAGAGTATTGGATACAGCTCACGGTGATACCCAGCGTCCTGTAATGGTAAATACCGCAAGCATCAACGTAACTCTTGGCCCTGGAACATACTGGTTAGACTGGCAGACGGACGGCTCTTTAAGCTCAGGACCCTGGGCGCCGCCGATTACTAAAAACGGACAGATTACCACCGGCAACGCTCTGCAGTATAATCATAGCACAAGTAGCTGGGTCGCGGTTTTGGATGGCGGGACCAGCACACAGCAAGGGTTTCCCTTTATAATCGAGGGAGAAGGAGGCGGGGACATAACCCCTATACTGTTGCTACTTTTAAATTAAAGTGCAATTGTTTGGGGGACAACGGGAAATGCATTTTGATACTGCGGAGAAATTGTTTTCCGCCCAAGAATTCATCCCAAACCTCCGTGGTAGGCCCCGGGACCCTGAGCTTCTCCTTCAAGGTCTCTTCAGAGGTCAACTGGGGCTGGCTGCGATGGTATCGGGACGGCACCTTTCTGGTTGGCTGGTCCGGGGAGAAGGATTGGAGCCTGGGCACAATTAACGTCCCCGCAGGCACCCACATTATCAAGTGGCAGTATGAGAAGGATGGGGCAGCCTGAGCGTCCTTCAGGATTGCGCTTGGGTGGACAGAGTGGTCTTTACCCGTAAAGGCGGGATTTCCCCGGTTTACCAGTTGCTCTTGCTGGATTGAGGCGGCCGGGGAAGGTCTCCCGCCCTGATCCGGCCTCAAAAAACCAGGAGGCCGGGCAAACGCCTAGCCTCTTGCCTGACTCAGCGATTGCTAAGTTAGGCGTATTTTCAAGGCTCGTGGGACAGTTTCCTGACGATAACCTGCCCTCCGTTCGACACCCAGGCTCCACAGGCCGATCGCTCTTAAAGGCTAAGGAGGTTTGTCGATTCCGGCCGTTTATGCCCGGTCAGGCCGCCCCCCCTAACTGCTCAACCACAAAGGGCGCAGGATAGAACTCTCATTACGGTTAAATATTTTATCAATATGGACGCCATGCCGCCGAAAATAAGAGCCCATGTCATGGCCGGAAAGATGCAGTATTCGATTTATTAACTCCTGATAGAAAGAGGGAATAGCATGGCCAGGCTCTTAACTCATAGGAATATTGTAAATAAATGCGTGGTTTTGCTGACCACTCTCATAGCTCTAGGGGGAATTTTTTATGGTATCGCCAGGGCGCTGCCGGCCCCTAAGCCTATCGAAGAGCTTCTTCATGATTCTGACTTGGTGATCGAAGGACAAGTTTCCCAGATATGTCGCTATAGTCAATGGCTGAGCCATGTAAGAAGCGGGGGGCTGGGGGACGACGGCACCGCGCTCGCAAAGAATTTGCCGGATTCCGACGAGGGCTTATTACGTCTCATTCGCAACTTCCCCTACAAGTCTTCCCAGGTGGTTATTGATGGTATCTATATCGCTGAGATCAAGATTAAGAAAATCTTCAAAGGTAAAGCTCACGGAATGATTTTTATCCCGTTTGTACGTTACCATTTTCTTGCCAACCGCTCGATAGAAGGACCGTGGTCGGAAAGAACCTATAAACCAGGGGAGCACCTGTATCTGTATTTAAAGAAAAATGGTCCGTTTTATCAGTCGGCCTGGTGGAATGCCGTCCATGCGGTTAAATAATCGGCCTGGTTTCCACAGCACTTCCTTTCACACTCACACGGTGGAAGCCACTCGTTCAAATACCGTACCCTCTCTTCTTTTCTGCGAGTATTTTTGCTGCCACTCCACCTAAAGATGGATTTTTTACTTGGTGAGTATTCAGGCCCGGGTTTTACGATTTTCCCAATCCCTGCGATTGTCTTACCCGGCCCCTATTCTTTTGCGTCTCCGCAGTCTTCAACAGAAACCAGGCACAGCTTCTTTACTCCTGGAAATGAAGACGATAGCCGATCTGCGGTTCGGTGCCAAGATACATGGGGCGGGCCGGTTCGGTCGCCAATTTATGCCGGTCAGAATAAGATTCAATCAGGTAAAAGTGTCGCTACCTGCTATGATCCGAAACTTATCAACTCGCTGAAAATTCAACCTATTCAGAGCATATCAACTATTTTTGGGCCCAAACTTTAACCAGTATCCCTCCCAGCTTCTCCTGCTTCCCATCCGTTTAGTCTCGGTTAGCCTCGGGGAATTTCCTTTACTGCGGGTGGCAAGTTTCAATATACAGATCAAACCTGCAATTTTTCCGGGCAAGGGGATAATTGTCGAACCTGGCAGTGACTGTTGAAAAAGCTATTTCGTGAAAGGTGCTTCTCCCTGGATCGGGCGGGTTTTCGAGTTAGGATCAGTGCTGTCCGGTTAACTGATTAAAAAAAGTCCGAAAACTCCCGGAATCTGTTAGAATGGGTTAGCTATAACTCGCTAAACAGAAAGGAGATTTCGGACTATGGCCCATTGTAACACAATCTTCCATCAGATGCTAAA
>JAHIKF010000485.1 GCA_018897875.1 Pseudomonadota bacterium
GAGATTCTTCACTCCGCTGCGCTCCGTTCAGAATGACATGAATATTCATAGTTTTTTGACTGCAACTGCGTATGAGAATTTATGGCGCCGAGTTATTCGGGAAAAATTTTGTGCCGTTCACGCCAGCGGCCCCACGGAGGCCAGGTACAGGGCCACCTCGGTTTTCTGGTCCACGCCGACGATGCTCTCCACTTCCTCGTCGAAGAAGGCCCCCACCGGGCAGACCCCGAGGCCCAGGGCCGTAGCCGCCAGCATGAGATTGCCGCAGATGTGGCCGGCGTCCAGGAACAGGTAGCGCACGGCCCGCTCGCGGTATTTCCACCGGGCCCGGTTGAGCACCCCGGTCCAGATAAACACCGCCCCGGCCTCTGCCAGAAAGCTCTGGGAGAGGCCGGCGGCCGCCAGGGGTTGGCGGAAATCGCCGGCGGCCACCAATTCCAGGGCAAAATCCAACACCTGGAAATGCCAGATCCCCGGCGCCACCCCTTCAACGCGGTGCACCGCCAGGTAGGTTTCCACCGGGTAGAGAGCCCCGGCTGAGGGTGAGGCCCTGAACTGGTATCCGCCCATGGCTCCGGTGATGCCCTGGGTGGCCCAGAGCAGGGCGGCCAGTTCCGCCTGGGTCAATGGCCGGTCCAGATAGTCGCGCTGGGAGCGCCGCTGCGCCAGGCACTGCCACAGGTCGGCGCCCCGGCGGCCTGACTCGGGGTCCAGGCTGAGGCGGGCGGCCGCGTCCGGATACTCTTTATAGAGCGGGGCCCGGGGATAGGCCAGGGATTTTTCCCCCATGGCTCGCCGCCGATAGCGCGTCTGTTCCAGGTAGCGGCGGGCGATCCCCGTTTCCGGCTGGTTCATGCTACCCCTCCCTTGACTCGTTCTTCCCGGCGGGGGCGGTTTCTGTCGTAGATGATCTTCAGACCCTTCAGGGTCAGGTAATCGTCCACCGTATCGATGCTCTTGGTTTCCGAGGCGATGAGGCAGGCCAGGCCGCCGGTGGCTATCACACGGGGCCTATCGCCCAGAGCCTCTTTGATGCGGCTGACTATGCCGTCCACCAGGCCGACATAGCCATAGATGATCCCGGCGTTCATGCTGCTGATGGTGTCCTTGGCAATGATGCTCTTGGGCTTGGCAAAGATCTCCACCCGGGGCAGCTTGGAGGCCTTGATGAAAAGCGCCTCGCACGAAATCATTACCCCCGGGGCGATCACACCGCCCAGATACTCTCCCTGGCGGGACACCACGTCAAAGGTGGTGGCAGTGCCAAAATCCACCACCACCACGGAGCCGTGGACCTGCTCATAGGCCGCCACCGCGTTGACGATGCGGTCGGCCCCCACTTCCCGGGGATTGTCATAGTGAATGGGCATACCGGTCTTAATCCCCGGGCCCACCCACATGGGGCGGACTTTCAAATAACGCTGGGCGAAACCCTCCAGGGTATTGTTCATGGGGGGGACGACGCAGGAGATGATCAGGTCGGTGCCTGGCTCCAGGGTCAGATTCTGGGACTGAAAGAGATTTCGCAGCAAGATGCCGAACTCGTCCACGGTGGCTTCTTTCTCGGTCCGGATACGCCAGTCGCTCAAGATATGGTCATCCTGATAGACCCCGATCACCGTGTTGGTATTTCCCACATCCATCACCAGCAGCATGGGCCTGCCTCCCTCTCAGCTCAAGATGGTCTTCAGCGCCTGGGCCAGATCCTGGGCCACCTGCCGGATCAGCGACTCATCCTCACCCTCGGTCATGACGCGCAGTTTGGGCTCCGTCCCGGAGTAGCGCACCAGCAGCCGTCCCTGGGGCCCGAGGCGTTTTTCCGCCTCCTGGATGGCCTGGCGGGCCTGGGGCAAGGTCTTCAGATCCTTTCTCTCCTTGAGATCCACGTTGATGAGGATCTGGGGACATTTCTGGAGGAAGCTGGCCAGTTCAGCCAGCGGCTTGTTCTTCCGGAGCATCACGGACAGCAGCCTGAGCGCCGTGAGAATGCCGTCTCCCGTGGTGGTGTAGTTCAGGAAGACCATGTGGCCGGACTGCTCGCCCCCGAGATTATAGCCGCCCTTAAGCATGGCTTCCACCACGTAGCGGTCACCCACGGGGGTCCGGATGAGGCGAATACCCCTGGCCTTCAAGGCCAGTTCCAGGCCCAGGTTGGTCATGACGGTGCCCACCACGGTCTTGCGCCGCAAGGTCTCCCGTTCCAGCATATCCTGGGCGCAGATCCCCATGATGTGGTCGCCGTCCACGATCTCGCCCCGATGGTCCACCATGATAACTCGGTCGCCGTCCCCGTCAAAGGCGATGCCCAGGTCGGCCCCGTGGCGTTTTACCAGGGTGGCCATGGTTTCCGGAGCGGTAGCGCCGCACTTGTGATTGATGTTTCTGCCGTTGGGCCTGACTCCTATGGGGATCACCTCGGCCCCCAATTCGGTGAAGATCTCCGGGGCGATCCGGTAGGTGGCCCCGTGGGCGCAGTCCACCACGATCTTCAGTCCATCCAGCTCCATTTCCTTGGGGAAGGTGCTTTTCAGAAACGAAATGTAGCGTCCCCGGGCGTCGTCGAGGCGAAAGGCCTGGCCCACTTCGGTGGCGGTGGGACAGGCCCCCTCCACCTCAGGTTGGGTCATCAGGACCTCGATCCTCGCCTCCAACTCGTCGGGGAGCTTGAAGCCGTTGCCGGAAAAGAACTTGATGCCGTTGTCCTGGTAGGGATTGTGGGAGGCGGAAATAACCACCCCGGCGTCGGCCCGCATGGAGGAGGTGATAAAGGCGATCCCGGGGGTGGGAAACGGCCCCAGCAGCACGGCGTCCACCCCCATGGAGCAGATGCCCGCCACCGTGGCGTATTCCAGGAGATAGCCCGAGACCCGGGTGTCTTTGCCCACGACGATACGGTGCCGGCCCGATCCGAACTTAATGACGTAGGCTAGGGCCCGGCCTAATTGCAGGGCCACCTCGGCGGTCATGGGATAGACATTGGCTACCCCACGCACGCCGTCGGTGCCGAAAAGTTTGCGCGTGTCCGTCATGCTTAAGTAGCTCCAGTCAGCTCAGATTCATCCGTGGCAACTGATGCCCATTTTCTACCATAATTTGCGGTAAATATCACTACCTGCGGCAAGGATGGGAGTGGAATCACGGGCGCCATCGGACCCGCCGACCCGGGTCATGGAGGACCGTAGGGCGGGAAAGCGAAGCGCATCCCGCCTTTCGCATCATTCTATCTCCAGACGCCGATCGGGCAAAATGACCATGGCCTCTACCGTGAACGGTCGGCATTGGCGGGCCGCCATAAGCGACACCCGGAGGTTGTCAAAGTGTTCGGTTAAGAGTTTCCGGCGGCGTTCCAGAAGCGTGACCGCAAAAAAAGAACGCTCCTCCTGGAACCAAGGCGCGTAGGTATTGCGGCATAATTTTAGTTTAACCCCATTGTTGATGGCGGGACGCGCTTCGCTTTCCCGCCCTACGGCTACTGCCGCGCCGTGGTTAAGGGCCGCAATGAGGCGTCTGGGCTCAGTCCGCCGCCTCCTGCCAGCTGATGCACTGGGCCGGACACTGGTCGATGGCTATCTGGATCTGGTCTTCCGGGGCGCCGGTGGGGTTGATGACCTCGGAATGCCCTAAAGACTCGTTGAGGCGGAACACGCCGGGACAGACCGCCTCGCAGTTGCCGCAGGCGATGCACGCCTCGGTGTCGATTACCGGGATGTTCTTTGCCATGAAACCCCCTTTCTCCTTAAAGTGTACTGGTCAAGATTTGACCAGACAACCTCTCCATCAAACCATAATATCATCGGATAAAAAATAATTCTGGAAATCCCCCCACAGAAGGTCAATTTCGCTATCCAGATCATATCCGGATTTTTCCTGGTGAGTGGATAATTGTCGATCATGGCAAGATAGAGCAAACTCCTACCGGCGGCGCTGCCTTTAGGGCTAAGGCTTCGCCTACCTGGCAGATTTTTTGCTATTCTTGAACTGGTGAACAATTTATAAATTGCCATGACAGTTTGGTTATGGTATGAAGGAATCC
>JAHIKF010000486.1 GCA_018897875.1 Pseudomonadota bacterium
AAGTCACCATTCTCATGAGTGATCTCAGGGGCTTTACCGCCTTGATTGCGGACATAGAACCCAAACAGGCTATCGCCTTTATGAACCGTTATTTGGGAAAAATGATCGATGTTCTCACGGATCATCGGGCGGTTATCGATGAAATTATGGGTGATGGCATTCTGGCCTTCTTTGGCGCTCCTGAGGCTCAGCAAGACCATCCTGAACGAGCGGTGGCGTGCGCCTTACAGATGCAAGTAGCCATGGACGAACTCAACTCCGAGAACGAAATCCATGGCTTCCCCCATCTGGAGATGGGGATTGCGGTAAATACCGGCAATGTGGTGGTAGGCAATATCGGTTCCGAGAAAAGGACTAAATACGGGCTGCTAGGGGCTGAAGTAAACTTTACTGGCCGGACGGAGACGTTTTCCGTAGGCGGGCAGGTGCTTATCAGCCCTTCCACCTACAGCCGGACACAAGATTTTGTGGAGGTAGGGGGAACCATGGAAGTCCAGATGAAAGGGGTGCCAGGAATTACCACTCTTTATGACATCCAAGGCATTCGAGGACCATACGATATCCGTCTGAGGGAGAAAGAACGCAACCTACGCCCCTTACCGGAGCCGATAGCCGCACAGATCTATCGTTTGAGCCACAAGAAACTTACGGGTGAGATGGGCTCGGCCCGGATCACGCAGATTTCTGAAACCGAGGCGGTGGTGCGGTCTGAGATGGAGCTGATTGAGTGGGATGATGTGCGGCTTCATCTGGAACTAGAGAAAATCCCTGCCACGGCTGGGAAAATTTATGCCAAAGTAATGTCAGTCAAGCCTTCCGGAGAAGGGTTATGGGAGGCTCACCTTCACTTTACTTCGATGCCATCCCAGCTTTATCGTTTCTTCCAGGAGTTTTTGGGTAAAGATAAAGCCTCGGATATGCTGAGAGATGCCTGAATACCGTGGGTCCGCTTTCTCGGCGCCAGCTGCCTGGGAATTTTGATGGCACATTAAAAAATATGCAACTTATGGTGACAAATTTCCAATTGGAAGAAATCAGCCTCATGGAAACAGTAATCACTCAGAAAATCCAGTAACTTCAAGGCCAACCAAACTATAAAAGGTCCATACCTCTAGAGGAGGTCCTTGAAAATGACTCATAAAGAAAGTAAATCCTTTTATTGGTTCCAACATATATGGGAATTGTTGAAAGAGACCTACGTTGAGTGGAGGAAAGATAATGCACCTCAGCTTGGCGCGGCTTTAGCATTTTATACCATCTTTTCATTGGCTCCCTTATTTATAATTATTATAGCAGTCATTGGTTATTTCTTAGGAAAAGAATCGGTGCAGGTATATATGACGAAAGAAATGACAGAATTTGTCGGCAGAGATAACGCCATGAATATCATGATGATGATTGAAAAAAGCCATAATCCAGGATCCGGCGTTTATGCAACCATATTGGCTTTTATATTAATGCTATTTGGATCTTCATTTGTAGTTGTAATGCTAAAAAATGCCATGAATGCTATGTGGGGAGTAAAACAGTATTCTTCTGGTATCATAACGACTATCAAAGATAGATTAATATCTTGTATTATAGTTTTACTGTTGATATTTATTTCTTTTTTATTAATGATCTCAAGCTCATTATTGGCAGCTATAAAATTATACTTGAGCAGCTCGGCCCCCATTCCCATCATTTTTTTCCAGGCCGGGGACATTATTTTCTCACTGTTAATTCTTACCCTTATTTTTGCGGTGTTATACAAGTTCTTGCCCGATGTTACCATTTCCTGGGGTGATGTCTGGGTGGGAGGAGCTGTAACGGCACTATTATTCACCCTGGGAAAAATTTTCTTGGGCTCATATATTGGCAGGATTAGTATCAGTTCGGCCTATGGGGCCGCCGGCTCACTGGTGGTTATGCTTCTCTGGGTTTATTACTCAGCCCAGATAATCTTTGTGGGGGCCGAATTTACCCAGGTTTATGCCAAAAAATATGGCCGTGAAATAAGACCCCGCCGGGAAGAGTAACGCCTCTTTGGCGTCCCCCGGCCGGCCGCCAGCCCGGAGATTTTCGTCATAATTAATTGACCTGAGGCCACATTTCTGTGATAAATTTTATTTTTTAAGGAACTTGCGATCAGGAGTGCTGCATGCCGCCTCGTTACGAACCCCGCCCCCTGGAGGCCAAGTGGCAGAAGATCTGGGAGGAGCGGGGGCTGTTTAACGCCCCGGAAGACCCGGCCCGGCCCAAGTACTACGTGCTGGAGATGTTCCCCTATCCATCGGGGCGCATCCACATGGGCCATGTGCGCAACTATACCATCGGGGACGTGGTGGCCCGGTACAAACGGATGCGGGGCTTCAACGTGCTCCATCCCATGGGCTGGGACGCCTTCGGGCTGCCGGCGGAGAATGCCGCCATGGCCCGGGGGCTCCATCCCGCCGCCTGGACGTATGACAATATCGCCTACATGCGCCGCCAGCTCAAGGAATTGGGCTACAGCTACGACTGGCGCCGGGAGCTGGCCACCTGCGATCCGGACTACTACCGCTGGGAGCAGCTGGTCTTTATCGAGATGTTCCGCCGGGGGCTGGCCTACAAGAAGGAGGCCCCGGTCAACTGGTGCCCGAAGTGCGCCACGGTGCTGGCCAACGAACAGGTGGAAGAAGGCCGGTGCTGGCGCTGCGATTCCCCGGTGCACTTAAAAGAGCTGAACCAGTGGTTCTTCAAGATCACCGCCTACGCCGAGGAACTTTTGCGCGATCTGGACCAGCTGACCCACTGGCCGGAGCGGGTCCTCACCATGCAGCGCCACTGGATCGGCAAATCCCCCGGCGCGGAGATCTATTTTCCTTTGTCGCAAGGGGCGCAAGGGGCCCAAGGCGGCGAGCCCCTCACGGTGTTCACCACCCGGGCCGACACCCTGTTCGGGGCCACCTTCATGAGCCTGGCCCCGGAGCACCCTCTGGCCCTGGCCCTGGCCGCGGGGACCGGCCAGGCAGAGGCGGTGGGGACTTTCGTCGAGTACTGGCGGGCCCAGAACCGCAGCCGCGGCGCCCTGGAGGAGGTCACCAAGGAGGGGGTGTTCACCGGCAGCTTTTGCACGAACCCCGTCACTGGCCGGCAGATGCCCATTTACGTGGCCAATTTCGTGCTCATGGAGTACGGCACCGGCGCGGTGATGGCGGTGCCGGCCCACGACCAGCGGGATTTCGAGTTCGCCCAAGAGTATGATTTGCCCATCCAGGTGGTGATCCAGCCCCCGGGGCAGGAGCTTAAGGCCGACAGCCTCACGGCGGCCTACGAGGACGAAGGCGTCCTGGTCGATTCCGGCCAGTTCAGCGGTATGGCCAGCGCCCAGGCCAAGGAGGCCATCGCCGCCTTTCTGGAAGAAAAGGGTCAGGGTAAGGGCGCGGTGCATTTTCGCCTCCGGGACTG
Organism: Pseudomonadota bacterium; assembly: GCA_018897875.1. GTDB lineage: Bacteria > Desulfobacterota > Desulfobaccia > Desulfobaccales > 0-14-0-80-60-11 > 0-14-0-80-60-11. The sequence goes on from JAHIKF010000486.1 coordinate 3,430, forward strand.
GCTCATCTCCCGGCAGCGCTACTGGGGCGCGCCCATCCCCATCATTAACTGCGAGGCCTGCGGCCTGGCGCCGGCGCCGGAGAAAGACCTGCCCGTGGTCCTGCCCCTGGAGGTTTCCATCACCGGGGCGGGCGGCTCTCCTCTGGCGCAGCTGCCGTCGTTTTATGAGGTGAAATGTCCCTACTGCAATGGCCCGGCCCGCCGGGAAGTGGACACCATGGACACCTTCGTGGAGTCCTCCTGGTACTTCCTGCGCTACGCCTGCGCCGACTACACCGAAGGCGTCCTGGACCCGGCCCGGGTGAATTACTGGCTGCCCGTGGACCAGTATATCGGCGGCATCGAGCACGCGGTGCTGCACCTGCTGTACGCCCGCTTTTTCACCAAGGTCTTACGAGACCTGGGGATGGTTGCCATCGACGAGCCCTTTCAGCGTCTCCTGACCCAGGGCATGGTCTTGAAAGACGGGGCCAAGATGGCCAAATCCAAGGGCAACGTGGTGGACCCGGAGTACATGATTGCCGAATACGGCACCGACACCACCCGCCTGTTCCTGCTGTTTGCGTCGCCGCCGGAGAAGGACCTGGAGTGGAGCGACCAGGGGGTGGCCGGGTCGGCGCGATTCCTGCACCGCCTCTGGAATCTGGTGCAGGACCTGCTGCCGGAATTGAAGGGCGTGGAGCCGTATCAAGGTTCAGGGACCGGGTTTTCCGCCGGGCTCTTGGAGTTCCGCCACAAGGTGCACGCCACCATCAAAAAGGTGACCGAGGATATCGAGGACTCCTTCCACTTCAACACCGCCATCGCCGCGGTGATGGAGCTGGTGAACGCCTTCTACCTGGCCGCGGAGAGCGCTCCCCGGGAGCCCCTCACCATGCAAGTCTTCCGGGAGGCGGTGGAGG
>JAHIKF010000487.1 GCA_018897875.1 Pseudomonadota bacterium
GCATCCGCGGTTACCACTTGGGCAAATTCACCGGAGCCGACCCAGTGAACGCCCTCTTCCAGTTCCTGGATGTGGACTTGTTGTTCCTGGATGCGGGCCTGGTCCGTCACGTGCTGGGCTTCCAGCCGGGCCACGCCCTCTTTGAGACGCTTCACGCCCTGGGCGAGGAAGTTGCTGGCCCAATGGCCGAAGGCTTTGGCCCTGGGGGTGTTGGCGAAGAATCCGAACTTGATGCAGGCTTGTGAGTTGAAAACGATGCACCGATGAGGCCGGAAATCTATGTCTATCAACCGGGTGGTCACTTTGACCTCGCGTGAAAGCCCTTCAAATTCATCACGGTTCCGGTTAAAAATTCTTATGATGCTTGACCTGGGACCAGCATATCCCAGAGCCTTCCCGATGTCCTCCGCCATGAACCATTCCTCACCACCATGCTCGATGACTGCCAACTGTGTGCCTTCGAACTCCTCTTGCCGCACAATCTCTGCTACCATGCTTACCTCCGTCGGGTTTTGGCTGTTGGCTTCCACCCCGGCCAGGGATTGCTCCTTGGTTCCGGGTGATGCTGGCGAGATTCATAACTGTTTAAGTCGGGGGGAGGAGAAAAGACCTAATGCCGGGGTCAGCCGCGGTTGGATTCCTGGCACTTTGGTATTCTCCCGTTCTTCTCAAGGGCCAATCTCCGGTCCTTCCAGAACCGCTCCAGGAGCCGAAAGGTATACCGCTCAGCAAACTCCCGGTTGGGACAGGTCCAGAAGTGGACTCGGTAACGCTGACTCCAAGCCGCTATGCTGGCCACCACCGTCTTGGGATTCAGCCGGGAGCGGGCCGGGGGCCGCCGCACGATCGTATGCCAGTCCCCCTCTATGACCACGGCTGCGAACTGGTAGCCGGCCATGCGCTCGAGTTCCCGCTCCCAACGCGCTCGCCCCCGGCCAAAGGTGCCGAAGGCGTCGCTTAAAGTTTTGCGTTCTATGGTGATTTGGTTCTCAAGACCCTTGAGAGAATAGTCACCGGTGGTCAGAGTGGCCACGTTTACCACCGGTGGGGGGGTGATGCAGGCGAAATCGTAGCCAGCTTGCTCCCGGCTGTCCCGGATGATGATCACCGGTCATCCTCCGGGGTGATAGTCTCCACCTCTTACTCTTGCTTCAGACGCCCCAACAAGGACAGCTCAGCCAGGTCGGGGCGGAGGTCGTATAAGGTGATTTCACCATCCGAAGCCACCACAATTTTCTTGGCCATTCCCGGCCCCGGCCGTCTTACCCCTCGATTGATCTTGCGGATATAATCAGGGGTGCAGCCGATTCTCTTGGCGATTTTAGGAGGAATTTTCATGTCTCTTTATATAGGGCCAACCGTCCCAGCTGTCAAGTATTATCAGATACGAAAAAAAATCTTGACACAGGGGACATTTTGTCTTAGCATCTACGCATGACACCCGGCGACCGAATCATTGAAATCCTGTTGGACAACAAGCGCCAGAGGCTAAGCCCCAGAAGCCACGAGGACCTTGCCCGGCTAATTGACATGAAGCCGGATACCCTGCGGAAAAAACTCCGCTGGCAAGGCGTCCAGGAGCCCAACGTCAGGGCCTGGCGGCCAGGGGAACTGGAGAGGATCTCCGTGGCCCTGGGGGTTCCGGCAGGCTATCTCATATTAGGAGAAAGGCCCAGGCCCTTTAAACCCATTCAGCCGGTCATCACCGTTCTGGGGGAATACACGAAGGTCCCGCCGGAATTAGCGCGGGAAGATTATCTGGCGGTTCCCATGATTGAAGGGAAGATTGCCGCAGGTTACCTGGCAGAAATCCCCGAGGACTTTGTCACCAATTTGGTGTGGGTCTATAAACCGGAAATCGGCAAGCGTCAGCACCACAATCTCCGGGCCGTGCAATTGGCCAAGAATGCCGATTCCATGGTGCCCACCCTCCGGCCAGGGGACATTATCATCGTTGATCCCACCGAAAGACCGCCCATGAAACCACTCAACAAAAATGCCATTTATGCGGTGCGTTCCCAAGAAGAAGGGGGGTGCACGGTGAAAAGAGTGAAGGAGGTAGCCGACTTCTGGCTACTGCTCTCGGATAATCAAGAAAAAGAGCCGATGTTATTAAGCAAAGAACGAGAGGACAACCCCTTTATCGGTCGCGTCATCTGGTCATGGACCAGTTGGGTGAGGTAAAATGAGCCGCTCCGCCGCTTGACCTAAAGTCTGGTTCCAGGCTCGAAATATACCCATAATCCGCACCATAAATCTGCCAATCTGATTTAATCTTCCATACTTAAATATCCCCCTAAGCGGCTTCGGCCGCTTTTTTCTGTTCCATGTTAATTGCACATAGCGATTTCCTATGTCTTATCAATTGGTTTAGCAAAGACTACGCTACGTCATAAATATACCTTGACAGTTAATCCGTATAGTCTTATAAATAATCGTCAAAATAAGACACATTACCCCCGGTGGCCAGCCGGCAATCTCCTGGCCATCAGGATGGCCCCGGCCGGGATAATCTCCAAGGGAGGGCCTGAAACGTGAGTCAGAATATGAACAGCATCTGGAACTATCTGAATCGAGACCCGCACCAGGAAGACCCCACCCCTTTAGACCTGTGGGTAGACGGCGCGGTCCTGGGACTGCTGATTGCGGCGGCTATCCTGATCTGGGCTCTCGCTTGAGCCTCCTGGAGCCCGTCGGCGCCCTCTGGTATGACCCGAGCCAGGGGGTGGCGTGGTCGGGCCGCATCACCCTGCCCCGGCCCCTGCCCGCCGGGGTCAGCCTCCAGGTGATTGCGGTCCCTAAACCCCTGAGGGGCAGAAAGGAGAAATATGACCTGCACCTGGAAATCCCCTGGCCCCCGCCTCCTCCGGAGCCGCCCGGGCCAGACGATATCATTATCCGAGGTGAGATTATGAGTCAGTACTTCAAGCCACCGCGCCCCAGCCACCGGCGCCACAAAATCCTCATCTGGGGACCCTCAGGCACCGGAAAAACCACCCTGGCCCTGCAATTCCCCCACTGCGCCTTTATCGATAACCATGGCTCGGCCGAGAAGTATGAGGCCGCCTACCCCCAACATCTTTTCGCGCATCCCACCGGCCCCGACGACACCATGGCCGCAGTGGCTAGCCTGGTCAAAGACCCGGCGGACCGCAAGACCCTGGTGCTCGACGACCTAACCAGCTATTGGGGCCAGGTGCAGGAAAAATGGGGTGAGCTTTTCCTAACTCGTTTACCTAAATCCAAAGGCCACCATGCTGAATTCTATTCCTTTCAGCCCTCCGATTGGATCCACCCCAAACGGGAACTCAAGGCCCTTATTATGCGGGCCATCGCCCTGGACATGAACGTCATCGCCATCGCCCGGGCCCAGAAAGAATATGCCGGCGAGGGCGACAACTTCATGAAGGTGATCGGCGAGACCTTTGCCGGTGAAAAAAATCTTCCTTATGAGTTTGACTACATCATCGAGCTCCGCCGGGAAGGGGATAAGCGGATCGCCGTAGTCCACAAACAGCGCATCGCCCCCGGGCAGAAACCGTTGCCGGAGAAATTCGAGTTCAGCATCGACGCCCAGGGCAAATCCAATTTCGTGGAATTCCTCTCTCAATACGGCAACCCGGAAGAACTTACCCGGGACGCCCAAAGGGTCCCGGACCCGGTACAGGCACAGGAACCGCTGTCGTCGGAACCGGTAGCCGGGGATGCGCCAGGGCCTACCGCGTCACAACCTCCTCCCCCGCCAGGCAACGGTAGCCCCACCGAGGTCCAGCTCAACCGGCTGAAGGAACTAAAAACCCATTACAAAATCGCCAACCCCGAGTGGGGCCAGACCCTGCAAAAGTTTTACGGCACAGACACCGCCCGGCAGATCACCCCGGATCAGGCGGAGCATTTTATTCAATATCTGGAGAACGGGCGAATTCCGTTCTAAACCACAAGGAGATACCTCATGGAAAGCCAATATGATGACGGACTGTTAACCACCCAGGAGAACATGGAAAACGTTGACTGGGACCGGGTTGATGGTTTCGGCCCGGTGTCCGAAGGCAAGCACCTGGTGGAGATTGAAAATGTGTCCGGGTACTCTCACAACTTCAAGGAATATACCGGCAGCCGGGCGAAACTCAAGATGCGGGTCCTGGCCGGCCTTGACGCCGGGAAATTCGTCTACGACGACCTCAACCTGCCTCACCGAAAGGAAAAGGCCGGCAACCAGAACCGGCGTCTCCTGATCGCCTCCCGCCTGGGCCTGATTGAAAAGGGCGCCAAAGATAACGTGGACATCAACTGGAAGCTGCTGGAAGGGCGACAGGCCGTAGTCAGCGTTGTCCACACTAAGTCGGAAAAGGACGGCAAAGTCTACGCCAATGTCACCTTTGACGGCTACGAAGGCCCGGAGTCCTGGCAAGCCCAGGCTGCATCTGGCGCTGGTGGGAGCGGCCCGGACCAATGGGCTGATATTTAGCCGCGGAACGGCGACCGGCAAGGTGTGATGGCCCCAGGCGCGGGGCAAAAATCTCTTGGTAAAACCGCGTTCAATACAGCGAGGTCAGGCATGGCAACTCTTCAGGGCACGATCGATACCGTCACTTTTGCCCGTGACGGTTTCCTGATTGCCCGGCTGATAGGCGGAGAAACCATCATCGGCAACTGCACTGACCCCGTTGGCGGCCAGCAATATGAGTTCCGGGGGCAATGGACCGACCACCCCAAGTTTGGCCGTCAATTCCGATTCGACCATTACAAGGTTGAACTCCCCCACGATACCGACGGCATCCGCCGTTACATCACCAGGGCCAAGTGGTTGGGGCCCAAAACGGCCAGACAGATGGTTGGGGCCTTTGGCGAGGCCACCCTGGAGGTCTTGAAAAACGATCCCCACAGGGTGGCCGAGACCATCTCCGGCATAACGCTGCACCGTGCTCAGGAAATCTCCAAAATCCTCCAAGACCAGGCGGAAATGGAAGCCACCATCATCGATCTGGAAACCCTCCTGGGTGGCCACCGCGTTCCCAAGCAGACCATCCCGGTCCTGGTGAAACAGTTCGGCGCCGACGCCCCGGCCAGGATTCGCCGGGATCCTTATCTCTTGACGGACCTCCGGGGCATCGGGTTCATCAGCGCGGACCGGGTGGCCATGGGGATCGGCTTTGATCGCCAGGGCCGGGCCCGGCTCAAGGCCGCCATCTTACACATACTGCGAGATATGGCCGACACCCGGGGCCACACCTGCCTGCCCCTGGATAAGCTTGAAGACTGCCTGCAAAAGCTCATCGGTCTACCTTCCGGCGGGGTGGCCCTGGAGCTCTCCCAAACCGGCCATGTCACCCTGCAGGACGAGATGATCGCCCTGGAGGATCTGGCCCGGGATGAGAAATACGTGGCCGGCTCGGTGCAGATGCTCCTGGGGGCCGACATCCCGGTGGGTTTCAAACTATTGGTCGATGGATTGGCCGATGACCAGCAAGCCGCGGTCCGCCAGGTGCTGGATCACCAGGTGTTCATCCTCACCGGGGGGCCGGGCACTGGCAAGACCTTTACCCTGAGGCGGATCGTCGACGGTTTCGCCGCCCAGGGCTATCGCATTCTCCTGGCCGCCCCCACCGGCAAGGCCGCCAAGCGGATGAGCGAGATGAGCGGCCGGGAGGCCTCTACCATTCACCGGATGCTGGGACCAGAGCCGTATGAGGAAAATGGTGAGCTCAGGTTTGGTTTTCAATATGGAGCAATCTCCCCTTTGCCGGCTGACCTGGTGGTGGTGGATGAATTTTCCATGGTGGACGTCTCCCTGGCCGCCAGTCTTTTCCGGGCCATTGCCCCGGGGACTAGGTTGCTGATCGTCGGTGACCACTATCAGCTGCCATCCGTGGGTCCCGGATCGGTACTCCGAGATCTCCTGGCGGCCGGCGTCCCCGCCTATGAACTCACCGAGATCAAACGCAACACCGGCGACATCGTTCTGGCCTGCCATGCCATCAAAGCGGGCCAGCCGGTTATGCCTTCGTTGCAGTTGGTTCCGGAGGAGGGCTTGAACTTCCGTCACCTTGAGGTCTCGGACCCCTACCAGATACAAGAGATCATCCGGGAGCTCGTCACCGTGCGGATGCCCCAGCGGGGGTACGACCCCGTCTGGGACGTCCAGGTTATCTCCCCGATGAACGAAAAGACCCTGCTCTCTTGCCTGCATATCAACGAGATGCTGCAAGCTGCGCTCAACCCCATGGGTAAGGAAGTTAAGGGCACTCCTTTCCGGCTGGGCGACAAGGTGATCCAACGCAAGAACGAAACCATCGGGGAAGTGTTCGTGGTCAATGGCGACCAAGGCACCCTGACCTTTTACGACGACCAGGAAAAAAGGGACCGGTTTGGCGTCCAACCGCCCACCTTCAAACTCCATGTCGAATTTCAAGATCCCGAGCGACAGACTCATATCCCGGTGAAGGACCACCATCTGGCCCTGGCTTACTGCCTGACCGTCCACAAAATGCAAGGCAGCGAGGCCCCGGTGATCATCATCCCGGTGCACAATTCCTTCGGCGCCTTCTTCAACCGCGAGCTCATCTACACCGGCATCAGTCGGGCCCGGGAAATCTGCATCACCGTAGGTCAATGGGGGGCACTGGAAGCGGCCGTGGACCGGGTAGGGAATAATCGGCGCATCACCAGGTTAGCCAAGATAATCACGGGCACCAAATGAAGATCACCTTGGATGAACGAGTATGTCCGGGTTGCCCCCGGCCGGACTATGAAAGCGATGCCGCGCAATAATACCTGATGTCGTACTTGATCACAGGGTTAAAAATTAGGCTTGTGAGATCCAGGCGATATCTGGTTGGAGCCCCTTGAAGTAACAGGTCATCGCCTCCACTAGGACCGGAAAGGTCTGACGGCCCCGCACGCGACAGGTTTGGCGCAAAGA
>JAHIKF010000488.1 GCA_018897875.1 Pseudomonadota bacterium
CCGGGTAGCCCTCAACGCCGAGATCCTGCCGGAAAAATTACCCCTGGTGGTCCAAAAGGTTGAAAAATACGCCCACTTCGGCATCGAAGGGGTGATCGTGAAAACCCCATTGGTGATGCAGGAGGTCCATAAGCGTTTCCCGGAATTGGTTATCCATGCCAGCGTCGGCTGCAACATTCAGACCCAGGAGGACATGGCCCGGTTCAAGGCTTACGGGGCCACTCAGCTGGTGACTTCCACCGAAATCAACACGGTGGACAAGCTGGCCCGTTTCAAGCGCGAAGCTGACGAGTTGGGGCTCGAGACCGAAATCCTGATTCACGGCAACCGCTGCATCGGCGGGGTAGGGAACTGCATTTTTCACGAACTCATTGCCGACTCTTACATCCGCAAGGTCTATCGGGACGAAGAAGGCAACGAGATCGTGGAATACGAAGGTTGGCCCGACCGGAGCGGCAGCTGTTTCCGGCTGTGTCTCCTCACCGACGAGCAGCGGCGCAAGGTGTTGCTCAAGCGGGGTCAGCCGCTGGCTCAGATTGAAGCCATCAACCAGCGCGTCCGGGAGCAGCCCAACGTCGCCTTCGGTATCCTGGGGGATGAGTTGAAGGCCTACCTGGACCTGGGGCTGGCGACGGTAAAGGTCCAGGGCCGGGAGTACGCTGTTGCCATGATCTCCCGCATGATTAGCTGTTACCGGCAGCTCATCGATGCTCACATGCGGGGCGATGACATTAACGGCCCATTTTTTCAGAAGATTCAGGATCGTTTGGCGGCCTTGGTGGCGGAACGGGATCAGGCCCGGATGGAAAAGACCAAGGAACTCCATCAGAACATTGTCGGCTTGTAATTATTTGCATTTTTGTTGACAATTTGCATAATTTGCTTTGTGGTCAAGAGAAGCCTGCCCTATAATGGGGCAGGCTTTTTTATGGACCGGGCCTGAAGATAGTGCGCCGGGATTCTCGTCGGCTGCCTGGAGTGAAGGAGTTTGAACCGACCCAGGCAATTGATGGTCTGACTGAATGTATTAAGGAAGCCGGGGTCGGCAGAGACCAGGAAGGTCCGCCACCGTTCAAATTTATGCGTGATGAGGCGTTGACGGACTGTGAAGCTCCCTGACGAGTCTTCCAAGCCTGCGGGTCTGGCCTTGTGGTTTGGCTTGCTGCTGGGCGCCCTGATTCTGGTCGGCAGCTTCTATAACCTGGCGAATTATCCCACCATCTGGTGGGATGAAGCTATATTTTCCGAGGCGGCCGCCAATCTGGTGCAGCATGGCCGCTACGCCTTCACGGTGCAAAGTCCCAATCAGCTGGTCGACTTTGACTTTCGGATCAGCGCCGGGCCCGCCGTGATCCTGCCCGTGGCCCTGGCGTACAAGCTGTTTGGGGTGAGCCTGGTCTCAGGACGGCTGGTGGCCGGAGCCTACCTGGTTCTCACCTTCCTGGCCCTGTTTCTGGGGGCCCGGCGCCTCTGGGGCCCCGTCACGGCGCTCCTGGCCGTGGCCCTGGCCTTTCTGGGGACCGATGTCTTTTACTGGGGCCGCTCGGTGTTGGGGGATATCCCCGCCCTGGGGCTCTTCCTCTGCGCCACCTGCTTTCTCATCCGGGGTCTCGAGTCCCGGTCCCTCTGGCCCCTCTTTTTGGGGGGGATATTTGTGGGGCTGGCCTTCAATGCCAAGGAGTTTTATGGGCTGGCCGGCCTGCCGCCCCTGGTGGTTTTGGCCCAGCAGCATTGGCGCGACAAGCGGCGTCTGATCGGGAGCGTCCTGGCCTTCGTCGTCGGTGCGGCCCTCCCGCCTCTGGCCTACCAGGCGCTCAAGGCGGTGATTCTGGGGAGCCTGACCGGGGCCATTTTCCATTTCCTGGAACAGAAAAAACTCCTGTGCCACGAGTTCGTCACGCCCCTCACCATCGGCCGCATCTACCCGGAGAGTTTCTTGTTCCTGTTGCAGAATCCCCTTTTCTGGCTGGGATGCCTGGGGGTCGGTTGGATCTGGCGGAAAGAGACCCCATCTCCCGGGGTTAAATTGTGGATCTGGAACTTCTTCCTCTGGAGCGGGGTTTACCTTACCGCGGTTTACTGGCACCGCTTTGCCCTGCCGGGTCTATTCCTGGCCTGCCCGTTGGCGGCCTATTTTATCGTCAAAGTTGCAACCCGGTTGACTGCCAAGGTTTTCGCGCCTCCGCCCCGGTGGTTGGCGCCGGGTATCATCGCTGCGGTTCTGGTCTTGTTTTCCCCCGTCGGCGGCCTGGATTACTTCAAAGAGGTTCTTGTCTGCCAGGGCTCAGCCCCCGCGCGTTTGGTGCAGTATCTTCGCACCCACGTGCCCACCAGCTGTCTCATCGAAACCCCGGAATACGAACTGGCCTTCCTGGACGACGACCACCGCATCCATCACATGCCGTCGTATTTCTTTGTGGAATCAACCCCGGACCGGGTGGTGCTGCTCAACCCCCGGAAGCAACCTTACGAATTCAACCGGGTGGGGGCCGATATCCTGATTCTGGGCAGTTTCGGCAAGAGCGTCTTCAAGCAAGTATATCCCCCGGCCCTCATCAACCAGGAATGGCGCCGGGTCGCCCAGGTGGAGTATTATGATATCTATGTGTCCAAAAAATCGGCAAAAAAATGTTAAGCTTGATGAATCAAACTCTAGCCTCACACCAAAAGGCTAGCCTGATCAAACCAGCAAATGCGAATAATGTCCCAGGAACCACGGCTGATACGTTCTATCAATGATTTCCGCCGCCTATATCGGCAGCTGGGTGCCGGGGACGTGAGCATCGGCGTTCTCGCCTTGCGGCTGGGCGAAGAGATCAAGGTCCTGGACCTGGCGGAGCGCGGCGTCGCCTTCTTCCCCCCGGTTTTGGCTCAACTCCTCGGCCGCTCCAAGGTGGCCCAGGCCGAAGTCCTGGGAGAATACATGGTCCCCGGGACTTTTGTAGCCTACTCCCTGGCGGACCTGGCCGGGAAACTCCCCGAATTTCAGGCCCGGGAGGCGGTGGTCGCCAAGCGGGACCGGGCCCACCTGGGCCTGGGGGTCAGCCTCTGGCCCTCCCTGGAAACTCTCTACAGCCTGGCGGGCCTCCAGGGGCTCACTTACCCCCTGGTGGTGCAGCCTTTCCTGGACGGCGCCCGGGATTTGAGGGTGGTGGCGCTGGCCGACTACATCGAGGCTTATGAACGGGTCAACCCCCACAGCTTTCGCAAGAATCTTTTTCAGGGAGGATCATCCCAACCCGCCGCTCTCACCCCGGAACAGCAGAAATTTTGCCGGGAAGTGATGGCTCGGGGAAGGTTTCCTTATGCTATTCTGGACCTGCTCCTGGATTCCCGGGGTGGCCGTCCTTATCTTTCCGAAATCAGTTTCAAGGGAGGACTGACCGGGGCCCGTCTCTCCCAGGCTGAGTTTCACCGCCGCGTTGCCGCCCTGGAAGAGGATTGTATTCAACAATGGGAAACCTCATCGAAGACCCGGCCCTGAGGGATCGCCTCCACGTCTTTGTTGATCGGACCAGCGCCGGCCAGCATTTGGCTGCCTACCTCAGCGGGTATCCTGGCCAAGAGATTCACCTCTTCGCCATTCCTGCCGGGGGCGTGCCGGTGGCGGCGGAGATCGCCCGCGCCCGGTCGATTCCTCTGGATCTCATCATTGTCCGCAAAATCCAGCTCCCCTGGACCACAGAGGCCGGCTTCGGCGCCCTCAATCCCGCCGGGCAGGCCATCCTGAACGAAGACTTGCTGCGCCGCATGCCCCTATCCCCCGAGGAGATCGAGGCCCAGGTAAAAAAAACCGCCGCGGTCATACAACAGCGGGAAGAGCGCCTCAGGGGCGGCAAGCCTTATGCCCGCCTGAACGGACAGGCGGCCATGGTGGTGGATGACGGCCTGGCTTCGGGCTACACCATGCGGGCGGCGCTCCAGTTCTTGAGGGCCCAGGGGGCCGGCCGGCTCATCGTCGCGGTGCCCACCGGGTCCGAACGCACCGTTTGGGACCTTCTCCCCCTGGTGGATGAACTATACTGCCTCAACGTCCGGGGCGGCTTTTCCTTTGCCGTGGCCGACGCCTATGAAAACTGGTATGATCTCACCGAGGGGGAAGTTTTGGCTATCCTGGCATCCCTTAACAGTTTTGCGTAGGGTGCGTCTTACGCACCATTGCCCTGCCTCACCACCATGCGTTTCCCATGAGCCCCAAACCTTTGCCGCCCAATCCGCTGCCGGCCCAAATTCCCCGGGACCGCCTGGCCTTTGATATCGACGGGGTGGTGGCCGACATCATGACTACCTTCCTGGCCCTGGCCCGGGAACGCTACAACCAGGGGCACCATCTCCGCTACGAGCACATCACCACCTTTTACCTGGAAGACTGCCTGGACCTCCCGCCCTGGATCATTGCCGAACTCATCCGGGAACTCATCGACCGTCCCCATGAACTGCCGGTGGAACCCTTCCCCCACGCGGTGCCGGTCCTCACCCGCCTGGCCCGGGAGACGCCGCTGCTGTTCGTGACCGCCCGGGACCGGCGGCGGCCCATCGAACGCTGGCTGCACCGCCACCTGGCCCCGGTGCCGCCTGCCGCTATCCGGGTCCTGGCCACGGGCGACCCCGACACCAAGATCCACTACCTCAAAGACCACGGCATTCAGTACTTCGTGGAAGACCGCCTGGAAACCTGCCTGCAACTGGCCGACCACGGCATCACCCCCATCCTCTTTGCCCAACCCTGGAACCGCCAACCCCACCCGTTCCTCGAGGTCCAGGACTGGCCGGACCTGGCGGGGCTTATCTTTGAGGAGTAAGCAGTAAGCAGTAGGCAGTGAGCAGAAATTGCCAAAGTGCAGCTGGTTTTTCACTGCTTACTGCTAACTGCTCACCGCTCACTCGCTGACCCCGCACTTCCTTTTCCCCAAACATTAGGATAAAATACCCCCATGACGCAGCGGGAAGCAGCATTAGCGGGCCGGATCACCCCGGCCATGATTGAGGCCGCAGCCAGTGAAGGTGTGGCGCCGGAATTTATCCGCCAGGGGTTGGCCCAGGGCACCATCGCGGTGCCGGCCAACCGGGAGCACCGGGGGCTTAAGCCCGCGGCCATCGGCGCCGGGGTGCGGGTCAAGATCAACGCCAATATCGGCACCTCGCCCCACGACATCAGTTTAGAGAAGGAGCAGGCCAAGCTGGCCGCGGCCCTGGAGTACGGGGCCGACGCGGTCATGGACCTGTCCACCGGCGGCAACCTGGACGAGATCCGTACGGCCCTTTTGGCCCAATGCCCGGCGCCCTTCGGCACTGTGCCCATCTACCAGGTGATGACCGGAGCCAACAGCCTCGATGACGTCAAGGCCGACGATCTCCTGGACATGGTGCATCACCACGCCAAACAGGGGGTGGACTTTGTCACGGTGCACTGCGGCATTACCCGGGCGGCTCTCCCCCTGCTGGCCAAACGCGTTACCGGGGTGGTCTCCCGGGGCGGCGCCTTTCTCACCGCCTGGATGCGCCGCTACGGCAAAGAAAACCCCTTGTATGAACACTACGACCGGCTGCTGGACATCGCCAGGGAATACGACGTCACCCTGTCTTTGGGGGACGGCCTGCGCCCCGGGTGCCTGGCCGACGCCACCGATAAAGCCCAGCTCCACGAATTGAAGGTGTTGGGGGAACTCACCAAGCGGGCCTGGGCCAAAGGGGTTCAGATCATCGTCGAAGGGCCGGGACACCTGCCGCTCAACGCCATTAAGAAAAATGTCCGCCTCCAGCAAAAACACTGCGCCGGCGCCCCCTTTTACGTCCTGGGGCCCCTGGTCACCGATGTGGCTTCGGGCTACGATCACATCGCCGGAGCCATCGGCGGGGCCCTGGCCGCCACCCTGGGCGCGGCCTTTCTGTGCTACGTCACCCCCGCCGAGCACCTGAAACTGCCGGAGGTGGAGGACGTCATCGACGGGGTGGTGGCCTCCAGGATCGCCGCCCACGCCGCCGACATCGCCCGGGGCCTCCCCGGGGCCGCGGACTGGGATTTGAAGATGTCCCAGGCTCGCCGGGCCCTGGACTGGGACACCCAGATCAAGCTCTCCATCAACCCGGCCAAAGCCCGGCGCTACCGGGACCTCTCCCGGGCCAAAGAAGACCAGTGCACCATGTGCGGCCGCTTCTGCGCCATGAAGGTCTACGATGATAAATTCGAAGGCTGAGAGAACTTGGGGGAGGGGGCAAAGGGTTTACACCCTTTCCCCCTTACAAAAAACTCCAAACCCCCACCCCCAATCCCATAAGTGAAAGTAGGGGCACCGGGTGCTGTGCCCCTATTTTTACTCTCAACTTATTCTTTCTTCTTGACTTTCAGGAATTTTGGTGGTGGAAATTGCAATAAGTTTCAGATAGCATGTCAGGCCTTTAAAATTTTGAAGAGAAACCCCGGATAGGCCAGAGGCCTTCATTGCGGCATTTGTGACCTCCATGAAGGTCTATTAAAGAAGGGAGGAAGTGAAAATGTCCAATGAGTTAAAGCTCATGTTTTTGGCAGCGCACCGCTTCGAGAACGATGAGGTCTTCAGAGGGGCTTTTCTCATTACCGATGATAATACCACGCCTTTAGAATTTCGATGTACAAGTCCTGTTAGATGTTAGACCAACAGCCCTGCAAAAAACCCTTTATGGTGGTATTTTAGACCAATATATTTTGGTCAATTTAATAGGTATTCCTTTAGTTCGCTCGGCTACTATCAGGCCTGATTTAATCCTTGTGCGTGATCCCTCGTTTTTGGAAGTTAGACCCCAAATAGACATCCCCATTTTAAGGATTTTTAAAGATATTGAAGTTGATCCTGAAATCGATGATAAACCTCAGGCAACCCTAATAACCTCTGAATCAGGTAAATTTGAGCCTGTCTTGATAGGAACACACAAAGATTATATCGAGGAAAGGGAAACACTCCGAGCTTCTTTAAGTGAAATCTTTCGAAGAAGAAGTTTGATGGAACCTTTTAAAAGGATTAATACTGCTTTACAGCAGGTCCATGAACAGAAAGTTGGGGAGGAGAGAGGAAAATAATCTTATGTTTAGTAAGCTGCGCAGCAATATTGCTCAGAGAATATCTAAAATACCGTTACCCATTATCTGGGAAGAACCAGTCCCCCCGCTTAATAAGCCAAGGCTTATTAATACTCCTGACAATCAATTACGTCTTAAGATTAATATATTAAGCTTGCCCAAGTCCATATTAGATAATTTAATTATATCCAATGACATGCTCTTTTCAATCCCGAATATATCTACAGAAACCCTCTTTTTAGGTATAAAAGAACCGAAACAATTTGAATATACGAACCTTATTACAGATATAACTGCTATCCTAATAACACAGTTTTTTCATCCACTTAATAAATGCAGGCTATTAGATTAAACGCTTATTGCCATTGCTCCGAAAATAAGCTATAATTAACTAAAATAATTAGCTAAATGGAGCAATTATTGTGCAACAAGAAAGCCTGAGTCTCCTGGCATTTCAAAAAAAGTTTAGGACCGAAAAAGCTTGTCAGAAACATCTGTTTCAGTTGCGTTGGCCTCAGGGTTATCGGTGCCCTCGTTGTCAACACGACCAGGCTTACTTTCATCGGACGCGTCATTTATATGCCTGTAAAGCTTGTGGTTACCAGACCTCGCTGACGGCCGGCACGATTTTCCATAAGACCAGAACGTCCCTGAGAAAATGGTTCTGGATGATCTTCCTGATGGGGCGACAGAAAAGCGGCGCATCCATGTTGTCTTTGCAACGGATCTTGGAAATTCGGACTTATAAAACCGTGTGGGTCATGGGGCATAAGATCCGCCAGGCCATGGCGCAGCGCGATGTCTCTTACCAGCTGGCCGGCCTGATCGAACTGGATGATACCTATGTCGGCGGCCCCAAACCGGGCAAACGTGGCCGAGGCGCCGCGGGTAAATCCAAAGTCGTGGTGGCGGTGGAAACTCCGGGAGATAAACCACGGTTTGCCGCCATGCGCCAGGTAGCCAGGGTAAGCGGCGACGAGATTATGGCGATGGCTCAGGCTTGCCTGGCAGCAGGGGTGGTGGCCCGCACGGATGGCTGGCAAGCCTATCGGGTCTTGAACTCTGAGTCGAGCTTTCATGCACCTACCGTGACTGGTTCGGGAAAAAATGCCGGAATGTCCCAGATTAAGGTAGGTACTAACTTAATAATTTTATGCCTTGATAATTTATCGCTCACTAACTATAATCAAGTCAACGAGTTTGTAAAGATACTGCCGATAAATTAAAAGGATAAGCCTTTCTATGACGACTTTGGCGGCCTTAGCAACAAAAGATGCTCTTGTTCTGGGGTGTGATAGTCTGGGATCAGTAACCAAATGGATGTTAGATCCATTTACTCTCGTTGGTGAATTTTTTGACCCAAAGGAAGGTTTTAAACTTAAAGTTGATAAAGATGGTACTCCACTTTTAAAAAAATTTGATGATGTTTATAATAAATCTGAGTTAATTCCATATTACCATATGACTCACGTTTCAAAATTATTTTCCCTTGAGCCACTGGGAATGGGGGTAATGGCAACAGGCATTGCTTCAATTGGAAGCAGAACCATAAAAAGTTTAATTCGTGAATTTAAAGTAAGTGAAAAAGTTTTTACTAAAGAAGGAATGGACTCAATTGATTATACCGTAGATAGTATCGCACAAACGCTGTTAAAATATATTGTGGAGTATTATGAGGCAGAATATTCAGAGTGGGCCTCTAAGCCCGAATTGGAAATCATGATCGGAGGCTATGATAAAACAAAACACGTTCCAGATATTTACAGAATATTTGTCAATAATAACAAGATAGAACAAATATTTCCAGGGAAAGCACCATTCGGAATAGCATTCGGTGGGCAGATGGACGAAATTCAGAGAATTGTTTTTGGAACAGATTGGAGAAACAAAATTAATTTAAAAGATAGAGTTAACAAGCTTCTTAACAAATACCAGAATTTGCTACAGGATTACCTAAAAGGGAAAGAAATTTATGAAGAGTTGCCCAAAATTGATAATTTTGAGGAGGAACTTTCACTTTTTAAGGATTGGGATTTAATTCATTTTGATGTTAATTGGGGAGATTTTTCAAATCAAAATGCAATTGAGTGCGTCAGTTGGTTTGTTGGAATAATGATAAAGTCACACCAGTTTAGAAGCCAACTTCCTATGGTAGGTGGGGAGGTACATTTAGGTTTAATTACAAAAGATAAGGGTTTTACTTTCATATCAAAGGAAGAATATATACATGAAGGGCATGGGACGCTCATGGAGGGTTTGTGAAATGAATGAAACTGTGAAATATATGACAGTAGAAGAGTGCAAACTTTATAGGGAATTAGCTGCAAAACAGGAAGGGTCTATGCTCAAAATGGCAACATCCCTTCCCTGTTGTGAACCATTTTCAAAGGTTGAAGATTTATCAAAGCGTAAAGCAAAACGAGAACCAAAAAAATCCACGGCAATAGGATTAGATTAAATCATCTTCCATCTCAGGGTAAAGACTCCTTTGTCGCTGTTCCTCTAATTGCGCTCTAGTGGGAAATGCTCTAGCAAAAAGGCGTTCAAAAACACGCCGACCCCATTATCTTCCAGGCACTTACCCTTGAGCTTGTCCACATAGATTTTCAGGGCACCAGCGTCGGCCAGGGGTTCCATACCCCTTGACGGCCTCCTACTTTTTTGGCTCCTTCCCCCCGAAAATCCGAGAGTGACCCCGGCGATGGAAGCGGGAATTTCAGATCATGTTTGGAGTTTGGAGGAAATTGCGGGCTTGGTGGGTTAAGTTTATTTTCGATAGCTGTAAAAATTTTTTCGCGACATACCAGACTGTCTTATCATACTTCTCGTTAATTCCGGGCCAAAGGTTTCAGACATTCTCCCCCCAAGATGATCAACCGTAACCATGCGGCGTTGTCCTTCAACATCCCCCTCCCAGACAGATGAAAGAGGTTGGTAGGTTTGTGATTCAACATTATTCATAAACTATTCTCCTGTTCATCATCCGTATAAGGCATATCAAGGAGAAGTTGGTCTCCCTTTTTAGGGAAAGCTCGGGCAAATAGGCGCTTAAAAGTTGGCCAGTTGGGCGATGCTTTCATAAGTGCAATGGTGGCTACCAGAAGTTTTTCAAGATGTGGAACGCCAAGATCAACGGTTAAATATTGGTGATGCCGATGTTTGCGCCACCTCTTTTCGGTGATGGGATTCTTGCGCTGGAGTTCTTCTTTTATCCCGGGCGGCAGACGGTCGTAGATCAGTTCATTGGTTAATTTGCCGACATATTGGGGGCGAGCGACAGACATTGGGCTATAGCGCCAACCACGCAACCGGAAAAGTTCTTGATAGTATTCATCGGGAAACCGTTTGGCCCATGGCAATAGTTCCTTGTTAATGTAGGCATCGAGGATTTTAAAAAGTTCATAGCGATCCCGGTCATATTGGTAGCCGGTGGCCTCATCAACAAGGGCGATGATACCGATACGGGCGAAACCCCTGACCAACAATTCACAGGCCGCGGCCACTTTTTCTTGAGAGAGATTTAAGACCTTCGATTCACGGGCTTCTAAATAGACATTGCAGATTTCAGGCAAAATTTCGGCACGGTATCCATACGCATTACCGCCTCGCCTGGTTTTAAATTGAATGGGAGTTATTGCGCACCTTAAATCATCGGAAATAAAGGGGGTTAGGTTGGCCGCTGCCAAAATTCGGGGTAATGGGTGCGCACCATTTTTTTGTTTGATCCCCCCGGTGCTACCGGAACGCCCCATTGCCTTAAATACGCTGCGCTGTGACAAAACCCTTGTGCCATCTTCCAAAACGGCACATTTGAGTACCAGGTCGCCGATTTTTAATTCACCAGAATGTGTGGCTTTGGAGACATTCTCGGCCATTAACGCACCTCCAATCCTCTTTGTATGGTGTAGCCAAACAAGTTGGCGTGTTGCCGATAGTTCCACCGATAGGAAAACTCATCAATGTATTTCGCGAGATGGTGAAGGCTGACTTTATGATACTGGCCGACAATGCCACGCTTGAGCAAGGCCCAGAAAGATTCAATGGTGTTGGTATGGGCATCGCCGTTCACATACCAGACCGTATGATTAACAGTCTTATGGGCCATAAACTTCTGGATGCCGATGTAGCCCTTATATTCATCGGTTATTAAGGTGGCGTTGGTAATGTCAACATTCTTACGAACCAAAGCCGATAGTTTCTTGCTGGTGAGTTCCGTCTTTTTCACTACTTTAGCGGTGATACGGCCCTGGCGCTCCACCATTCCGACAACTGGAGTTTTCTTGGTGCCCCGGCCGCGCTTAGACTTATTGGGGTCGCCTTTGCGGGGTTTACCGCCGATGTATGTCTCATCAACCTCTACAATGCCGGTTAGTATAATTCGCTGTTTATGTTCTGACATGGCCTCCCGAATTCTCATACCCATGCGCCAAGCAGTATCCTTATTAACTTTGAGATCACGGGCAAGCTGGCGGGATGATAACCCTTTCTTGGCGTTCAGAACGAGGGTAACGGCCAGAAACCATTTTTGCATAGGTAGGTGGGTATGGTGAAAAATTGTTCCCACAGTGACGCTAAAGGTGGTATTACAGTTGTTGCAGTGGTGCCTCTTTTCCTTGGGGGCGGGGGTGACGTTCGTTGATTGGCAGTAAACACAACGGGGATTACCATGCCAGCGAACATTTTCCAGGTGGGCTATGCAGTCGGCTTGGCTGGGATAAAGTTCAAAGATTTCTATGATATCCATTGTCCCTACCTCCATCTGGGACGCATGGTATCATAGGCGGAAACCCTTGTCAAGCTTTTTCTTCTACCTTAAAATGGGACATTCCGAAAAATGCGGTCAGATTGTTTCCCTGGGTCCATACCCTGATCGCC
>JAHIKF010000489.1 GCA_018897875.1 Pseudomonadota bacterium
GCGGCCTCGGGACTCAGGCCCCCGCCCAGGTCAATGATGTTGAGCTCCAGGGGGATGGTGCTCACCAGACGCCGGGCCCCTTCCTCGTCCAGCCGCCCGGCGGACACCTGAAAGAGCTCTTCCATGGCCTTTTCATGGGCGAAGCGGGTGATGTCATGATAGGTGCGGCAGCCATCGGGGTGGAAGTTGGCGGCCCGGGGGTCCAGGAGATTGAGAGGGGTGATGTATTTCAGGACGCGCTCCAAAACCTTGTAGGCCCGGGTCTGGCGGACGGCGTCATCGCCGCCCCGGGGAACCTTGAGCAATTCCTCCAACCGGCCGGCGTAGATGCTGCCGTAGTAGGCGTCCACCGTGACCACATCCCCCGGATGGAGCAGGGCACTGGCCCCTTTGGCGCCGAACAGCGCCGGGATCCTGGCCTCGCGCAGCACCGTAGCCAGGTGGCTGGTGGCGCTGCCGGCCTCGCAGACCATCGCCGCCACCCGGCCCACCACCACGCCATACTCCGGCAAGGCTCGGGAGGTCACCAGCACCGCGTCCTGGGGGATGGCATCCAGGGCCCCGTCCCGGAGCAGGTAGACCGGGCCGGCGGCCGCCCCACGGGAGGCGATGATGCCATTTGAAAGGAGCATTTCGGCCCCCTTGATCTGGGGCGGCAGGTATTCGGCCTTGAGCTGTCGGCTCACCCGCAGGGGCCGCGCCTGCAGCAGGGAAAACCTGCCCTGGGTGTCCAGGGCCCACTCAATATCCTGGGGCATGCCAAAGTGCTGCTTAACCCGGTTTCCCAGTTCGGCCAGGGCCAGGGCCTGATCCTCCGCCAGACAGGGTCCTTGGAGGTCTGCCGGGGTGGCGACATCCAGGACCCCTCCTTCCGGGGCGGCAACGTGCATGTGGCTCTTCTCGCCCACGTGTTGGGCCGCAATCCTACCGCCCTCGACCCGATAAATGTCGGGCTCCACCACCCCGCCCACTGCCAATGAGCCCAGCCCGGAGACGGCGTTGATAATGGCGCCCTCACCGCCCCGGGGGTCGTCGGTATAGAGCACCCCGGCGCATTTGACCGGCACCATTTCCATGACCAGTACCCCCATGGCCAGTTCCTGGTAGGAAAAACCGCTGGCATGGCAGTAGTAAAGGGCCCGGGGGGTGAACTGGGAAGCGATGACCTCCTTGTAACGCGCCTCCACCTGGTCCCGGGGCACGTTGAGCACGGACTCGAATTGGCCGGCGAAGCTGAAGAAGCTATCTTCCTGGAGCGCCGAACTGCGCACCGCCACCCGGGAAGAGCTCAGCTGCGCCAGATGGAGGGCGATGGCCAGGGAGAGCTCCGGCGGCAGGGGCTGTGCCATGATTTTTGCCTGGATGGCCTCGCCCGCCTCCCGCAGGCTTTCCAGGTTGCGGATCTGCGAGTGGGAGATGGCCTCCCGGATGAATTCCTCCAGACCCCCGCTTTCAAAAAAGAGCTTCTGGGCATAGGCGCTCACCCCAAAGCCCGCGGGCACCGTGAGCCCCAGCCGGGTGAGGTCGCCCAATTTCTCGGCCTTGCCGCCGTAAGAGAGGCCTTCCCGCACCTCGGCCAAGGGCAGCGCCAGGGGCGCCGGCTGCAACTTTGCCCCGATCAATTCCTCCGCCACCAGGTGGGCCACCTGCCGGCGGGCGGCGTCCAGGGCGGCATAGCGGCCACCGGCCATGCCATTCAAGGCCCCCACCATGGCCTCGACCTCCTGGCCCAGCCGGTCACAGGCCTCCCGGACATAGTTCATGTCAAACAGGAACCCTTCATCCATCTTAACTTGGATATCGGCCACGGTGGTCAGAATAGCGCTGTTGGCCGCCAGGAGGCGCTTATATTGGAGATAGCGTTCCAGGAGGGCGGGCGGGGGCCCCAGGGATACGGAAGACGGCCGCGACGTGCGCTTGCGAGCCAACCATTGCTTTAACTTTCCCAGAGCCGCGGCCACCAAAATTTTTCCTTGAAGACACAATAGTTACACGGCTGATTATAAAATAAACTGGCCCGGTCCTCAACTGCCAAATGCACTTCCGATGCCGGAGCCGTCCCCGGCGAGGGCACATTGCCTGCGCCGCGGCGTCCGGGGCCCCACTCCGCGCTCGTAAATCGGACGCTCTCCTGGAAGTTTAGATAACTTTTTTATTGACATATTCAGGGTTTTGCGATTTCATGGGCTAATTTTACTAAATTTGCCTCGACTTGATTTCGGCGCCCCGGAGGTCCACCATGCCTCAATGCCCCCACTGCCAGGTCCCGTTTGAAGCCGGCCAACGCTATTGCAGCACGTGCGGCAGTTTCTTGCTGCATCCGGAACAGGGAAACACCTTTTGCCCCCAGTGCGACGTGCGTGTCTCACCCCTCCAGGAATTCTGCCATGAGTGTGATGCGCCCCTGAAAGAAGCCCCGGCCGCGCCCGAGGCTTTGGGGACCGCCCCGGAAGCCCTGCCGGCCAAAATCCCCCCCAGCGGCATGCCGTCCTGGCTCCTCGGCGTGTTGGTGGGTGCGGGGATACTGGTCATCATCTTGCTGGTCTTGCTGTTCACCCGGGGCACGACAAAGCCCCCGCCACCGCCTCCGGCTCCCAAAGTCGAAGCGCCGGCTCCCGCCCCTCCTGCGGTGACCGCAACTCCCACTGCACCCGCCACCCAGCCGGCCCCCCCGGCCGAGGCGAACCTGAAAGAGCAGTTGCAAAAGGAGCTTTCCATCTTGCGGGAAGCCCAGTTGCGCAAAGATATCATCCTGTTTATGAGCGTTTACTCCCTCACCTACCCGGAACTGGACGACAAACGCGCCAGCACCTTGAAAGCCTGGGAAGGCTATGATTTCACCAACCTGGTGTTTACCGTCGACAAAATTCAGTCCATCGACCCCGATAACTCCATCGCCTGGGTCACCTGGTACATGGACACCAAGAACCGGCAAACCCAGGAGTTGTCCAGCAGTTCACAGAGTTTTCAGGTGCGGTTCGCCAAAGAACTGGGCAAATGGCGCATCCGCTCCCTGGAAGAAGTAGAATCATAGGGGATAAACGGGCCGCAGGGGATTCTTCTGACGCTCCTGCCTTAAAGAAGCCCCCGAATCGGAGCCGGCCCCAAAGCTTCGTGCTCATCTATGGCCAGGTAACCCTGATCCCGTCATGAATCGGCCAGGCGACCCGCGGTTCCAGGGTCCCCGGCTTTGGGGGGAAACCGGCTTGATTGTGCCGTGAACGCGTGCCTTAGAGAAGTTTTTAAGATTTATTGCCCTCAGGCTCCTTGCTCCCGGTAAATTCGCCATCTCCTTTACCATCAGCACCCATTTCAATATCAAGTTAATATTCTGTAATTAATTTATATTGTTGAGAAGTTTCCGGTTGGGAAGGCGGTCAGTTCGAATCTTGATCATAGACCGGCCAGTTGCGGCACCCCGGCGCCTTTGAGATTTCGTCCTGGAATCCTCCGGCGCCCCATCTCGGCCCGGGCCATCGCCTCGCTGCCAACTTTCTCTGATCTTTTGCCCCGGGGCCTTGTAATGGTGATAATCAATCTTAAAATAAAAAATGGGTAAACCGGCAACATCGGCTAGCCCCACCGGCAGACGAAAGCCGGACTATCCTGAAGGAGGTATGAGCCATGTCAGGTACTAATGTCGCCAGGGTAACGGAAGTTATTGCCGAATCCCCCAAGGGGTTTGATGATGCCGTACAAGTGGGGTTCGCCCGGGCCGCCAGCACCCTTAGGGGCATTACCGGCCTGCGCATCGTGGAGCAGCGGGTTTCGGTCAAGGATAACAAGATCAACACGTACCGGGTAAAGATGGAGGTCATTTTTATCCTGGATTGAGTTGCCCCGAGTCCCCCTAAAAGTTCCGCAACCTTGGGGGAAAATTTAGGTTGCCGCGAGGGTGAATTGATGCTCTCTGTGGACGGTTCTTACGGCGAGGGGGGCGGGCAGATTCTGCGCACCGCCCTCGCCCTGGCCGCTTTAACGGGGGTGCCGGTCCGGATCGAACGTATCCGGGCCCGGCGCTCCAAGCCGGGGCTCAGGCCCCAACACCTCACCGCGGTTCAGGCCGTGGCCCGGGTCTCCCAGGCGGAGGTCACCGGGGTCCACCTGGGCAGTCAAGCCCTTACCTTCCGGCCCCGCACCCTCCAGGGAGGCCACTATCTCTTCGACGTGGCGGAGCAGACCCGCAGCGCCGGGGCCGTCACCCTGGTGGCCCAGGCCTTGCTGCCGCCTCTCATCACGGCTGGGGCTCCCGCCACCGTCATCCTCAAAGGGGGCACCCACGTCCCCTGGAGTCCCCCGGCCCACTACCTCAGCCACGTCTTTCTGCCGGCCCTGGCCGCCATGGGGGCGGAGGTGGAGATGACCCTGGAGCGCTGGGGCTGGTATCCCCGAGGCGGAGGCGAGATACGCCTCACCATCAGGGGCGCCCGCCCCCTGATCGGGGTACAGTGGCACACTCCGGCTAAAAGTTCCGCCTTCCGGGCCCTGTCTGCGGCCGCCAAACTGCCGGAGCACGTGGCCCGGCGGCAGGCGGCCCGGCTTACGGCCCGGCTGGATGCGACCGTGCCGGTAGAAATTATCCCCGCCGGCGGCCTGGATCCGGGCAGCCTGGTCTTTGTCTGGGGGCCGCAGGCCGGCTTTGCCGCCCTGGGGGCCCGGGGCAAACCCGCCGAGCAGGTGGCGGACGAAGCAGCGGAGGCCTACCTGGCCTTCCGGGCCAGCGGCGCCGCTCTGGACCGCCACCTGGCCGACCAAATCCTCATCTACCTGGCCCTGGCCAAGGGGCCCTCCCGGTTCACCACCGAGGCCGTCACGTCGCATCTCCTCACCAACGTCTGGGTCATCGAGCAGTTTTTAGGGCCGACTTTTGAGATTAAAGGGGCCTTAGGGGAGAGGGGAGAGATTTCCTGTCAAGGTCAGAAATAGAGCCTGACGGGAAATCAGGTGGTTGAGGTCTTGGGAGGAATTTAGGGCGACGAAGCTTTCGGTCTGGCGCCGGCGCGAGGCACGGCCCCCGGCACTAGCCGGGGGCCGTGGAAATAAAATAACTCCGGCCTGACGTTGGGCCCAGGGTACCTGGGCCGCGCCGGGCTTATTTCTGGCTTGGCGGTTCTTTCGGTGCCTGGGGGGCTGGCGGTGCCTGTGGGGCTGGCGGCACCTTCAGGGCTGGCGGTGCCTTCGGGGCTGCCGGCGGTGCCTGTGGGGCTACCGGCGGTGCAGCCGGCTTGGCACCTGGTGGCGCTGCCGGTGGAGCAGCCGCTTCCGGTTTGCCTTTGGCTTCCGGTTTGCCTTTGGTTTCCGGCTTGCCTTTGGCTTCCGGTTCCTTTGGCCTGGCATCCATGGCCTTTTTAACTTCCTGCTGAATCTGGGGCATGACTCCCATCATGTAAGGACCGAATTTTTTGGAGGCGCTTTGCCCTTCCGGGGACCCGTAAAAAGCCGTCATGGCATTTAACTCGCCGACGCTAAAATTCTTCACCAGGCCTTCCATGGTGATGCGGGAAGCTGCTTTCTCAAGATCGGCGCTTTGCATAACCTCCACAAATGCTTTACGGTCTTTTTCCGGCAGGTTCGGCGCTACCCTGGTAGCCAACCCTTGCAGCATATCCTTGGGCGGCATGGCCTTCAGGTAACGCTCTGCCGCGGCGGTCCGATTTTCAGGGTTATCCGGCAATGACTTGACTTGCCCGGTATCCGCACAAGCCGACGCCATAAGGAGAAGCCCAATGACCATAAAATTTCTTACCCTGCGCATGCATTGACCTCCAAACTGAGAAGATAGAAAAACTCTGTTTTACGTGAAATTATGCGCCATCCTGGGCGGCGCCTGGCCAAAATCGGGCTGTACTCTTCTTTTCCCGAGCCTAACCACAAAAAAAATCGGCTGAGCGCCAGCAACCCAGCTTACCTAAAGCGTAGCACAAAATTTTCTGAAAAAATCCATTTATCTTCAAATTTCCGGCCGCGGATTGGAAATGGCCGTTAGACCCTGGCTTCCTCTCCCCGGGTCGCTGGCCGGCGCCTGGTCCAGATCCTTGAAGCCCAGGGCCAGGAGCAGGGCGGCCACCGGGGTCAGGTGGAGAAGCAGTCGGTCCAGGGTGGCCCGGACATAGCCGGGGAACTCCGCGGCGCTGGTGGGCGCCACGGCGTAAGCCAGGATGATGGCCACGAGGTTTCCCCCCACAAAGAGGGCCAGGAAGAGCATGGGGGAGCGCCACAGGCGCTTTCCCGCCAAGACCAGGGCCAGGGCCAGGGCCGGCCAGAGGAACCCGAAATAAAAGGGTGACACCAGCCCGGCCAGGAGGTGGTAGATACCCTGCACCATCTGGTGGGGATAAAAGCCCTGGATGTGGTCGGCGCCGATTTCCAGTTGTTGCTGTACGATGAAGAGCCGCCAGGGGAGGTAGCCGACGACCAGTCCGGCCAGAGGGACGGTCAACTGTCCCAGGCGGCGGACCCAGTGCGCCGGGCGCAGCCAGACCAGGGTCAGCGCTGCCGCCAGGATCAGGGTGGCGGCCAGGGGCGGTCCTTCATACTTGCACCAGGCCATGCCCGCTAGAAAGCCGGCCGCCAGGGTCAGGCTGCCCCGGGGGGCGGCGTCGGCCAGCCAGAGGTAGAGCAGAGCTGCGCCTCCCAGGGTAAAGAAGGCCAGGGGCAGGTCGGCGTAGGCGATGTACAGGTGGACGATGAAGACGGTACCGTTCAGGGCCAGAAACGCGGTCAGGCCCAGGGCGAACCTGCGGCTCAGGCCCACCCGGGTCGATAGAGAGTAGAGCAGGCCCAACAGCAGCGCTCCCCAGAGGGGGAAAATGGCGTTGACCAGATAGTCGTTTACCTGGCCGAGGGCGAAGTAAAGGTAGCTCAGGAGCAGGGGGATCAGGTTAGGGTAATAGTTGTGGGCGTCAATGCAGATCAGATCCAGGCCCTTGGTGTTAAAGAAGATCCTGGCCTTGCAGCCCCAGGTGGCCACGGCATCCCAGGACCACATGGGGTAGAGCGCCGCCCGGGGCAGGGCATAGAGGAACACCATGGTCAGCAGCCCCAGAAAGAGCCAGTCCCAGCCGCTCAGGGCCATTGGGGGGCGAAGGCGGTCCGCCCGCCTGTCCTCCCGGACGGCCCGGCGGCCCCGGGGGGTCAGAAGCAGGGCAGCAGCCAGGGCCAGGGGCGGCCCTAAAATCCATGCCAGGCCGAACGGCACTCCCCGCCAGGTCAGGGCCAGCATCCAGAGGGTGAGGGTTAGGGCGCCGACCCCGAAGCTGAAGGCGGCCCGCTCAAAGCAGCTAAAATCCCGGGGGCGGGGGACCAGGAGGGTGAGCAGCGCATAACCCAGGAAGAAGATGGCTCCCAGCCCCAGCAGCAGACGCAGTAACGTGATCCCCGTGTCAATCATAAAAACCCCACCGCAAGCGGCTATAATCAACCCGGAAGGTGAGTCCCGGCCCTGGGAGATTTACCGGCTGGAAGGCGAGGGAGTGCATGGCGGCCCGGGCCCCGGGCCCCAGAGGCTTTGGGGACTCCCTGATGAGGAGAAAGGCGGCGTGCTCCTGGTGCAGGGCATAAAACAGAAAGCTGGCGGGAACCTCGGGGGGCCGGAGGATATGGCGCCGGGGAGCCAGGTAGTAACGGACCTCGATTTCTTTGCCGGCGGCGTAATCATCCAGAAAGACGTAGGTGGCGGACTCAGGAATGATGCCCGCCAAGGTGGTGGCCCAACGGTAGAGCGGGTCTTCCTGCCGGATGGCGCCCCCCAAACTCCCGCGGGCGGCTCGCTGAGCCAAGTCCCTGGCCTCCGGCCCGAAATGCCAGATCAACCACAGGACCTGGAGCCCCCAGAGACCGAGGATCAGCCCCACCAACCAGAATCGCCACGTTTTACACCAAGTTCTCATGCAAATGCAACAAACTCGCTATCTAACATATTGATACTTAAAGTCTTTTTAACAGAAAACCGAAAACGGAAAACAGAAAACGGTTTTAGCCGGGGTCATAGTACTGAAGAGAAGTCAGGCGCAAGCAGGGACATGACCTGATCCAGGCCCGAACTGAGCCTGGTCACGGGTTGCCCCGGGCGCCCCTTTGGTTTAATCCGAGAATTTAAATCGGATGATGTGATAGATGGCGGCGATGCCGTCCCGCCAGGTGATTTTTTTCCCGGCGGCGTAGTCACGGCCGTGGTATTGGATGGGCACTTCGTAGATGCGCCAGCCCTTTTTGGCGATCTTGGCGGTGAGTTCGGGCTCCACCCCGAAGCGGTCACTCTTGATCTGGACCCCCTTAAGCACCTCGGCCTTGAATACCTTGTACCCCACCTCCATGTCGGACAGATTCAGGTTGGTGAATATGTTGGACAGCGTGGTCACCGCCCGGTTGCCCATGTAGTGCCAGAAGAACAGGACGCGGTGGGGCCGGCCGCCCACCATCCGGCTGCCGTACACCACGTCGGCCACATCCTGTTCGATGGGCTCCAGCAAAGAGGGGTAATCCACGGGGCGGTACTCCAGGTCGGCGTCCTGGATGATGACCACGTCCCCGGTCACCTGGGCGAAACCGGTGCGCAAGGCCGCGCCTTTCCCCTGATTGCGCTGATGGTAGAAGGCCTTGACGTTGTCATGTTGCTGGGCCAGCCGGGCCAGGATTTCCCGGGAGCCATCCTTGGAGGCGTCATCCACTGCGATGATCTCTTTGTCGTAAGGCGTCGCCTGTACCAGGCGAAAGATCTCCTCCAGGGTGGCTTTCTCGTTGTAAATCGGGATAACAATACTCAGCTTCATGCGGGCTGCTCCCAAGTATTTATGTTTTATTATATATTCTTATACCAGTATACCAGGGAAAACGTTAATTTTGTAAGTGGGTTTGAGCCTAAGAATACGTGTCATAGCCGGCGGAGGTCAGCCGCCGATGTTGACCATGGACGGAGGGGGCCAGACAGAGGCCAGGGTTGGGGCGGGGGAAACGCAGCCTTTCAAGCGGATGGCTTCCCGGAAGAGCTGGGCCAGGGCTGCGTCGGAGGCGCCCTGGCGCAGCGGCCCCTTGATATCCAGTTCCGGCGCGGCAAAGAGACACGGCCGCAGCCAACCGGCCGCGGTGAGGCGCAGGCGGTTGCAGGTGGGGCAGTGGTGGTCGCTGACGGAGCTGATGAAGCCCAACTCCCCCCGGAACCCGGGGACCCTGAAAGTCCGGGCCGGGCCCGCGGTGGCCGGGGCGGTAACCGCGTCCAGGGGACCCAGCCCCGCCAGCCGCCGGCGGATCTCGGCCATGGGCAGGAAGTGGCGGCGCCAGAGCGCCTCATCCACCGTGGGCATGAATTCGATGAAGCGCACCTGGAAGGGGTGGTCTCGGGTCAGGCGGGCGAAGTCCAGGAGTTCGTCGTCGTTTAGGTCTTTCAAGACCACGCAGTTGATCTTGATGGGCTTGAAACCCAGGGCCGCGGCCCGCTCGAGGCCGGCCATGACGTCGTTGAAGTGGTCGGAGCCGGTGAGCTCCCGGTACCGGTCCCGGCGCAGGGTGTCCAGGCTGAGGTTGAGGTGGCGCAAGCCGGTGGCCAGGAGGTCCGGGGCCAGTTCCGCCAGGCGCACGCCGTTGGTGGTGAGGCAGACTTCCTCGATTCCGGGAACCTGTTGCAGGCCGCGGATAAATTCCAGCGCCCCCCGGCGCACCAGGGGTTCGCCACCGGTGACCCGGACCTTACGGATCCCCACCCCGGCGGCCACCCCGGCCAGGCGCAGCAGTTCCTCGTAGCGCAGGATTTCCGGGGCCGGCAGCTTCTCCCAACCATCCCAGGGGGTGCAGTAGAAGCAGCGGAGATTGCAGCGGTCGGTGATGGAGACCCGCAGGTAATTGATCTGGCCCGGCACAATATTTTCCACCTGATTGAATATACCTTAAATTATAGCGCGTTATTGCCCGGAGGTCAGAATTTTTTTGCCCCTGACCGGCGCCGGAAGCTCTTTCCCGAGCTATCATGAGAGAATATGGTCAAACAGAGAACAGACTGGAGGTTCATCCCTGGGACTAAATGCCTTAAATTTTTGACGGAAGTATGATAAACAAGATGCGGGCTTAGCCTATAAGTCATTGGAAAACCTATCTGCGGCGTCATTTCGCATCAACCGAGGGAGCTTAGGTTGGGAAAGAATCACCCCCCTTTTCTAAAGGGGGGCAGGGGGGATTAAATAAGCGATTGATAATCCCCCTAAATCCCCCTTTAGAAAAGGGGGACTTAAAACCGCCGTTCCCAACCTTGAACTGGTTGAGAGCAAATATGTGCTCCTAAGACAGGTTTTGCAATAGGTTATATGGCGCGCCAACGATCCGATCCAAGGAGGCAGAGAGGATGAGCAGGGAGAACCAATCCAGAGAAAACCCTTGGGTTCCCCGCAAGGTGTTTCTGACCAAAGGGGTAGGAATTCACGCCGAACGGCTCAATTCTTTTGAAGAGGCCTTGCGTGATGCTCGGATATCGCCCATGAATCTGGTGAAGGTTTCCTCCATCGTGCCGCCTCATTGCGAACTGGTAGACCGGGAGGAGGGCTTGAAGCTCCTCTCTCCCGGCCAGATCACCTTCTGCGTCATGTCCAGGTGTGAGAGTGATGAAGCCGGCCGTCTCCTGGCCGCGGCGGTGGCCCTGCTGCTCCCCGAGAACAGCGACGATTACGGCTACATCAGTGAATATCACGGCTATGGCAAGAAGTATCAGGAGGTTGAAGATTGGGTCTGCGACCAGGCGGCAGAGCTCTATGCCTCAGCCAAAGGATTCAAAATAAATTGGCGCCGGGCCTGGTCCCAAAAAGATTTTAAATACACCCTGGAAGAACGCAGTTTCTCCCCCAAGTTTGTGGTCTCCGTAGCCGAGGGGATTAACGAGACCTGGGTCACCACGGTGGCCGCGGCAGTCTTCATCCTGTAAATGACTCCGTCTTGATCTTCATGGGTAATGGTCGAATTTTGACCGGACATCCGCTCCATCAAGGCATAATATCATCGGACCCCAAAGGGTTCTGGAAATCCCCCCTCACAAAAGGTCAATTTCACTATTCAGATCATATCGCTAATTTCTTGAAGTTTTTGGGAAGCTTCGGTTTTGGCAAGATAGAGCAAACTCCTACCGGCGGCGCTGCCTTTAGGGCTAAGGCTTCGCCTACCTGGCAGATTTTTTGCTATTCTTGAACTGGTGAACAATTTATAAATTGCCATGACAGTTTGGTTATGGTATGAAGGAATCC
>JAHIKF010000490.1 GCA_018897875.1 Pseudomonadota bacterium
AGGTCGTGGACGTTCTTGGCCTGGGGATGGTCGCCGAAGGTCTGGTGGTCGCCGGTGAGGCACAGCAGGTTCTTGATGCCCATGGCCGCGGCGCCCAGGATGTTGCTCTGGAGCGCGATGCGGTTCATGTCCCGGGTGACCATCTGCATCACCGGTTCCATGCCCATTTCCAGGAGGATTTTGGCGGCGGCCATGGAACAGAACCGCACCACCGCGGTCTGGTTGTCGGTGACATTCACCGCGTCGACGACGTCTTTCAAATAGTTGGCTTTGTGCCTGAAATGATCAGCGTCGGCGCCCCGGGGCGGCCCGCATTCGCCGGTCACCGCCTTCAGGCCGCTCTTAAAGATCTTTTCCAGTTTGCTCCCCGCGGAGTATTCGGCGGTCATTGTTTCAATTCCTCCCGTATCGTGGTGCGTAACCCGCCGTCGCGGCTGGTAGACCAATTTTTATAGAGCTGAACCTCGGTGAGCTTGTGCAACTCCCCGAGATTCTTCAGGCGGTCATAAATGAGTTGCCAGATACAGGGGATCTCCCCTTTGCCCACTTCACAGAGGCCCTGGGAAGAGCCGCCGCAGGGGCCGTTCAAAAGCTGCTTGGCGCAGCGGGCGATGGGGCACAAACCGCCAAAATTGCCGATAATGCAGCTGCCGCAAGCCTGGCAAAACTCCTTCCAGACGCCGTGCTCCGTGG
Source organism: Pseudomonadota bacterium (assembly GCA_018897875.1). GTDB lineage: Bacteria > Desulfobacterota > Desulfobaccia > Desulfobaccales > 0-14-0-80-60-11 > 0-14-0-80-60-11. The sequence continues at coordinate 694 of JAHIKF010000490.1, forward strand.
CCCCGCCGATGCTGGTGGTGTTGAGGCCCGGGAAGACCCGGAGATAGGGGTAGCGGGCCGCGACATACTGGGGCCCCACACTGCAGGCGATGGAGACCACGGCGTCGACGCCGTCCACCAGGTCATCCAACGGCTCGATGTATTCGGGATCGCACTGCCGTTCGCAGGTATATTCGGTTACTTCCAGTTCGTTGCCGGCGGCCTTGCGAGCAATCCGGAGTTCCGAGGCCAAGATGGCCACCTCTTTCTCTCCGCCCGCGCAACACACGGTCACGCAGCCTTTGCAGCCGGCCACCACGATTTTTTTGAAATCCTTGACCATATCCAGGATTTCCGCCAGGGGTTTTGATTCTGCTATGACCACCGCGTTCCTCCTCTTGCATTAATCCAGATAATCCAGAGCAAAAAAAATTCCTGCTTTCCCCTCACTTTTCTCTAAAAGCGAGGTCCCCGGGACTCTGATTTCCCTGTGGGGCCTGGGGATACGATAATTTCTGCAGGGCTCGTTTTAGAACAAAAGCCCGAAAAGGCGCACTGGCAAGCCTTGTACAACTATTCACTTAATTCTATGGCGAAACCTGGGGTGTTGTCAAACATAAAAACCAGAGGAATTTTGAGCTAAGAGGTTTTTAGAGTCAAAAATATATTGACAAATGCACTTGAGGTCTATTAAATGGGAGACTATGTGAAAAAAAGTATGAGCTCCGGCTGGACCCTGTCCCGGGGACCTTAAGGCCAGGGCCTGCTTTGCCATCACCCGGGCCGCCTGGTGATGCCCATTAACTAGACAATAATTACCATAACTTAAGGAGGCAGTGTTTATGGCGAAGTATGATCCGGTTAAACAGAAAGACTGGCAGATTGCCGAAATTGCCGAAGCGGAGATGATTCCTTTTGACGCGATGTGCGATAAGCTGGAAATCCCCAACGATGAGCGCATCCCTCACGGCCATAAGATCGGCCGCATCGACTACATGAAGTGCCTGGAACGCCTGAAGAATAAACCCGACGGCTTTTACATCGACGTCACCGCTATCACTCCCACTCCCCTGGGGGAAGGCAAATCCACCACCTCCATGGGCCTCATCGAGGGCCTGGGCAAACGGGGCGTGAACGTGGGCGGCTGCATCCGCCAGCCTTCCGGCGGCCCCACCATGAACGTCAAGGGCACCGCGGCGGGCGGCGGCATCTCGTTGCTCATCCCCATGACCGAGTTCTCTCTGGGCCTCACCGGCGACATCAACAACATCATGAACGCCCACAACCTGGCCATGGTGGCCGCCACTTCCCGGCTGCAGCACGAGGCCAACTATGACGACGCCCAGTTGGCCAAGCGGAACCTGAAGCGCCTGAACATCGATCCCAAAAACTTCGAAATGGGCTGGATCATGGACTACTGCGGCCAGGCTCTGCGCCACATCATCATCGGCATGGGCACCAAGATGGACGGCTTCATGATGAAGTCCTCCTTCGGCATTGCGGTGTCCTCGGAAGTCATGGCCATCCTGTCGGTGTTCACTTCTCTGGAAGATCTGCGGACGCGCCTGAACAACATGGTGGTGGCCTACGACAAGAAGGGCAACCCCGTCACCACCGGCGACCTGGAAGTGGGCAATGCCATGACCGCCTGGATGCTGCCCTCCATCAACCCCACCCTGATGCAGACCGTGGAGAAGCAGCCCTGCTTCGTGCACGCCGGCCCCTTCGCCAACATCGCGGTGGGCCAGTCCTCCATCGTCGCCGACCAAATCGGCCTGAAGATGTTCGACTATCATGTCACCGAGTCCGGCTTCGGCGCCGACATCGGCTTTGAGAAGTTCTGGAACGTCAAATGCCGGTTCAGCGGCCTCATTCCCAACGTCGCGGTCCTCACCGCCACCGTCCGGGGCCTCAAGCACCACGGGGTCAAAGCCGGCGCCCTGCCCTGCCCGCCGGGCAAAGCGGTCCCCAAAGAATACTTCTCGGCCGGGAAAGAGACCATGAAATGGCTGGAAGAGGGTGTGGAGAATGCGGTGCACCACGTCCGCACCATCAAGAAGGCCGGCATCAACCCGGTGGTGTGCATCAACTCCTTCCATTTCGATTCCGACGAAGAGCACGCGGTGATTCGCCGGGCCTGCGAGGCGGAAGGCGCCCGGGTGGCGGTGTCCCGGCATTGGCAGTATGGCGGCGAAGGCGCCCTCGAGTTCGCCGATGCGGTCATGGAGGCCTGCAAAGAGAAGCCGCATTTCAAGTTCCTCTATCCCAACGAGCTGCCGCTGCGGCAGCGCGTTGAGATGATCGCCAAGGAAGTGTACGGCGCGGACGGCGTGGACTTCGCCCCCGAAGCCGTGGCCAAGGCCAAAAAGTTTGAAGCGGATCCCAAGTACAACGAATACGCCACCATGATGGTGAAGACGCACTTGAGCCTCACCGCCGATCCCACCGTGAAAGGCACCCCCAAAGGCTGGCGGCTGCCCGTCCGGGACTTCCTGGTTTACGGCGGCGCCAAGTTCATCTGCCCGGTATGCGGCGCCATTTCGCTCATGCCCGGCACCGGTTCCGACCCGGCCTTCCGCCGCGTCGACGTGGATGTCAAGTCCGGCAAAGTGACCGGCCTGTTCTAAATAACCTCTTGTAGGGTGCGCACTGCGCACCACGCACGAATAACCAAACCGGCTTCCTTGGGCCAGCGCCTGGGGAAGCCGGTTTTTTTTAAAGAAAACGTAAGAGCACCCCACCCTCCAGTGCGTCGACAAACTGGAGCTTCCGGGCCATAAGGTTTGACAGAGTTACATAATGTAGTTACAATACTTTATGCCGGCGGAATGGGATGAGGAAAAAAGCCGGGCAAATCTCGAGAAGCATGGTCTCTCTTTTGACGACGCCTGGCAAGTTTTGGCCGGAGACACCATCACCATCCCCGATGAGCGCTATGATTATGGGGAAGACCGCCTCATTACCCTGGGAAGGTTGGCGGGCCAGTGGGGCGGGCGTCCCCGCCCGCCGGGTTGTGGGGCTCGCCTCCAGGGGAGAGAACACCCGAATAATTTCTATGAGGAAAGCCAATGCGAGGGAGCAAGCAATCTATCAAAAGCGACTTAGCCAGGATTGATGCCCTGAAGGATAAAGATATCGATTATTCCGAGATTCCTGACCTGAGCACTTTAGGGGAAGAGTTCTGGTCCAAAGCGGTGGTCAAGCGGGCGGAGCCCAAGGCCCAGGTCACTATCCGGGTGGACCGGGAAGTGCTGGATTGGTTCAAAGCTCAAGGCAAGGGCTATCAAAGCCGGATTAACGCGGTGCTGCGGGCCTACAAGGAAGCCCAGACGTAGGGTGCGCACTGCGCACCAGACATGAATGCCAAACCGGCTTCCCGAGGCTGCGGCCCCGGGAAGCCGTTTTTTTTATTGACTTTTTTGGCTCTGGTGGTAACGGCTGGTCAGGCTGCCGTAATTTTTCTCCCTGTTTGTGATATTTATCACTTGCCTCTCTCCCCCCTCTCGTGGTAAAAAGCAGCGGATATGATAGAGACCAAGGCTGGCTCAGCTACGAGTCGGCAGGCAGCGGCGACGGCAATAAATTTTTCACGAAGTAAGGAGAATAGTGGCTATGTTTGAGATAGTGGAACGCAGCGAAATGGCCCAGGGCACCATCATCAGCAACTGGATCAAAGCCCCCAAGATCGCGGCCAAGGCCAAACCGGGGCAGTTCGTCATCCTGCGCGCCAATGAGAAGGGGGAGCGCATCCCCCTGACCATGGCGGACACCGACCCGGCCAAGGGCTTGATCCACATCATTTATATGGTGGTGGGCAAGAGCACCGCGCTCTTCAAGACCCTGCAGGTGGGGCAGTCCTACCTGGACGTCATCGGCCCCCTCGGACAACCCACCCACCTGGAAAAGGTGGGCAAGGTGATCTGCGTCGGCGGCGGCACCGGCATCGCGGTC
>JAHIKF010000491.1 GCA_018897875.1 Pseudomonadota bacterium
GGGCAGAGGAGCGAATATGCCGAATACAGCACTTGCGGAACAGATCAAAACCATGCTGGAGGAGGTCAAGGGCCAGCTCGAAACCAAAACCGAGGACGGGCAGGTCATTAAGCTGCTCGACGTCTTCAAGATGTTCCCGGCTCTCCAGGAAAAATATACCTCCCTGGAAAAGCGCCTGGAAGAGTTCGAAAACCAGGTCAAGACCCGCAAATGGGCCACCGGTCTTGCCGGTCTGGAACTGGAAAAGGACAAGTTTTCCCTGTGCCGGGCGTTGTATGCCATGCGCACCAACAACTGGGACAAGGCCCAGTTCGAGGCCGATGTCTTCCGGCAGACCCGGGCCCTGTCCACCGGCGACGATAGCTCCGGCGGCTACCTGGTCCCGGCTCAGGCCATGCCGAAGTTCATCGAAATGTTCCGGGCCGAGGCGGTTTGCATCCGCATGGGGGCTCGTGTCATCGACGGCCTCACCGGGGCCCCGGTGACCTTCACCCGGCAGACCGGCGGGGCCACCGCCTACTGGGTCGGCGAAAACAAGGAAATCACCGAAAGCGCCCTCTCCGTGGGCGAGCTCAAGATGATCCCTAAAAAGGTGGCTGCTCTGACCAAGCTGAGCAACGAGCTGATCCGCATGTCCAGTCCCGGCGCCGAGGCCATGACTCGCCAGGACTTTGCCGTCGCCCTGGGCCTGGCCGTTGACCTGGCGACTCTGCGGGGCTCCGGTTCGGAAAACCAGCCCCTGGGGATCGCCAACACCCCTGGCATCAATACCGTGATCCTGGGGGATAATGGCGGGTTGCCGAATTTCGACACCTTCACCGACATGGAATACGAGGTGAGCGTGAATAACGCCCTCCGGGGCAACCTGGGATTCGTGTTCCATCCGGCGATTCGCCGCCTCCTCAAAAAGATGAAGATCGCCCAGTTCTCCACTGACGCCGCGGGCGAATATGTGATTGCCCCCTTCAGTGATGCCCAACTGGAAGCCTACCTGGGCTACAAGTTTGGCATGACCACCCAGACCCCGGTAAACCTGAAAAAGGGCGAAGCCACCAACTGCACCGAGATCTTCTTCGGCAACTGGGCGGAAGTGCTCATCGGCCAGTGGCTGGGGTTCGAAATCCTGGCCTCCAACGTGGCGGGGACCGCCTTCGCGTCCGACCAGACCTGGGTGCGCATCATCTCCCAGGTGGACATCGCCCTGCGCCATGCGGCCAGCATGTGCCTGTGCAGCGACGCCAAGATCGCGGCTTAACCTGATCACCCCATAGGGGCCGGGACTGAAGATCGGCCAACCCCGGCCCCGCTTACAAGGAGAACGACCATGAAAGGCAACGAGAACATCAAGCACCCTATCGGGATCGACCCTCAGGAGATCACCGGCGCCGCGGCCCCCGGGACCACCGTTGAAGGTCCGGCGGTTGATTGTCGGGGCTTCGAGGAGGGCCTGGTGACCTTGCAACACGGGGCCGTCTCTGACGGCGGGACCCTGAGCTGTAAGGTGCAGGAATCCGACATCGTCGACCAGGACTTCGATGACATCGAAGATGCGACCTTCGCCGATGTAGCCGGCGGCGCCCTGGTGGCCTCCGGGGTCTATGTCGGCCGCCTCAACCTGGCGGGCCGGAAACGGTATATCCGGGTGGTGGCCACGCTGGTAGGGGCCGAAGAAACCGCCCTGGTTTCTGCCCTGGTGACCCTGCATCAGGCGAGGGAGTTGCCGGTTTCCCAGGTTAACGCCCTGGCCTTTAACCTGAGCTGAGCCATGACCTTATATCGGGTCAGAGAAGGCTATGTGGTCCACCTGGAGAACAGGCAGACCTTATCCCCTGGGACCATCTTTGAGCCTGACCAGAAGGTCCTGGAGAGCTAGGGCTGGAAAGTCGAACCGGTAAAGGCGGTCAAACCGGTGCAAGAGGAACCGAAACCGGTAACCAAGGACGTGGAGGCTCCACTCCAGGACCGCATGATCAAGAAGCCTCCGGTGAAGAAGTAAGCGCGAGAGGAAGCCGTGAACCTGACTACCCTGGCCAAGGTGAAAACGCTGCTGGA
>JAHIKF010000492.1 GCA_018897875.1 Pseudomonadota bacterium
GCACAGCCTGGAAAGGCTGTGCCACCAGTCAGAAAAACTTGTGGGTAAGGATAAGTCCCTTACAGGGGGGAGCTTGAGGGGAGGCTGAGGTAAAACTATGGCTCATTTAAGGGGCGGACCTGGATGTCCGCCCGGGGTGGGCGCCCGCGCCGGTGCGCTCGTACCCAAAAGGGATTAACCGTGGCTCGATTATCGCTTCCCGCTACCAAGGGGAATCTCTTAAAGATCAAGGCCGAGCAGCTCCTGGCCATAGAGGCCGTCACCTTCCTGGAGGAAAAACGCGACCTCCTGTTGGGGGAATTGCTGCGGCTCCAGGGGCAGGCGGCCACCTTCCGGCGCCGGGTGGAACAGGGCCTCACCGGCGCCTATGGTCACTTGGTGGCGAGCCTGCTCTCTCAGGGCCGCGAGGCCGTGGCTCGGGCCGCCCTGGGCGTCAGAGGCCAGGACCGGGTGGGGCTCAAAGACCGGGGTTTTTTGGGTATGCCCATGCCGGTGGTGGAATTCCACCCCGGGGACCAGCGGCCCCACATAAGTTTTGGGGGCACGGTCAGCGCCCTGGACGAGTGCCAGGCGGCCATCCGGGAGGCCCTGGGCCCCATCGCCGAACTGGCGGAGGTGGAGGCCATCCTGTGGCGTTTGGCCGAGGAGCTGAAGCGTACCGTCCGGCGCACCAACGCCTTGAATTATATGATCATTCCCACTTACCAGGAGACCATCCACTATCTGGAGGGCGCCCTGGAAGAACGGGAACGGGAAGGACTGTTTCACCTGAAAAGGGTCAAGGCCCGGAAGAGTGAGCAGTGAGCAGTGAGCAGTAAGCAGTGAGCAGTAAGCAGTGAGCAGTGGTTAGTGGTTAGTGGTTAGGAAAAAATGCGATTGAGACAAAAGAAAACCAAAAAGTGGCAACTGACAACTGACCACTGACAACTGTCAAAAGGAGTGCAGGGTGGCGCCAATCACAAAAATTCTGGTACCCGTGGACGGCTCGGAGGCGGCGCTGGCGGCCTACCGGCTGGCGCTTACGGCGGCCCGGGCCTTAGCGGCTGAAGTCATCTTGCTTTACGTCGTGGATGTTTCGGCCCTGGACGAGATAGTCCGCCTGTCCGGCCGGGAACGTCCCCACCTGATGCACGAGATGCAGGAGTCCGGCACGAAGCTGCTCCTGTCCCTGAGCCAGGAGGCCAAGCAGCAGGGAATTGCCGCCCGGGTGGACATCCAGACCGGCATGCCCGACGAAGTCATCATGGATGAAGCCATCCGCCAGCAGGCCGGGTTGATCGTCATGGGCAAGGTCGGCCGGAAACGGCACCGGCGGTCGCTCTTGGGCTCGGTGACCGAGCGCATCCTGGAGGCCTCCGACCTGCCGGTGCTGGTGGTCAGCCCCAGGCAGGACTGAAGGGAAAGCCGCAGATTTTATCTCCTACCCCCTGAGTATCCTTTTGCCTTGCGGCGCTTTTCCCGGTAGAATAGGCACGGCCCAATCCAGACTGAAGATTTTTGTCGTATTGGCCCGGGCCGACGTGGAGGACCGATGAAACTAACCCGGCGATTTGTTCCGATCATCCTGGTCGCAGTGCTGGTGGTCGGGGGGCTGGCTTACTGGCTGGTATGGTGGGAAACCCGGCAGCCCAATAATACCTTGCGCCTGGAAGGGCACATGGAGGCCACCGAGACCGATCTGGCCTTCAAGGTTTCCGGCATTGTCCAGTACATCTTTTTCCAGGAGGGCGACTGGGTCACCACGAACCAGGCCGTGGCCGGCCTGGAGGCCAAGGACCTCAAAGACGAGGTGGACCGGGCCCGGGCCGCCCTGGCCGCGTCCCAGGCCAACCTGAACAAGTACGAGCGCGGTTACCGGCCCCAGGAGGTCAAGGAAGCCGAGGCCCAGGCGGGTAAGACCAAGGCGGACCTGGTAAATAAAAAGCTGGATTATGAGCGCTACGAAAACCTCTATAAGAGAAAGGTCGTACCCGGCATCACCCGGGACAAGTTCCAGGCCGACTTCCTCATGGCCAAAGAGGCGCACAAGAGCGCCGCGGAACAATACAGCATGTTGAAGGAAGGCTACCGGGTGGAGGACATCGACCAGGCCCGGGGCCAGTTTAAAGAGGCCCAGGCTGGACTCGAACTGGCCCTCACCCGTTTGGGGTACGGCACCATCAATTCCCCGGTGAACGGCGTGGTGCTGGTGCGCCCCATGGAGCCCGGCATGACCGCGGCGGTGGGGGCGCCGGTGCTCACCCTGGGCGATATGGACAATATCTATTTTCAGGGGTATATCCCGGCAACCGACCTGGCCAAGGTCAAGTTCGGCATGAAGGCTTACGTTACCACCGATTCCTACCCCGGCAAGAAGTACCCGGCCTGGGTGTCATTCATCAACGCCAAGGCGGAGTTCACCCCCAAGACGGTGGAAACCTACAAAGAGCGGGTGACCCTGGTCTATCGCTGCAAGATCCGGGCGCAAAACCTCAACTACGACTTGAAGCCGGGGATGCCGGCGGAAGCGGTCATTCTCCTTGACAGCCAATCAGGCGACCAGCCCAAGCAGTGATGCGGCCATCCGGGTCGAAGGGCTGACCAAACGCTTCGGGACGCTCACCGCCGTGGATCATATCGCGCTTACGGTGTCGCCGGGAGAGGCCTTTGCCCTGGTGGGACCGGACGCGGCCGGCAAGACCACCACCATGCGGATGCTCGTGGGCATCATGGACCCGGACGAAGGCCGGGCCGAAGTCCTGGGGTTTGACACGGTCAGGGAATCGGAGGCCCTCAAAGAGCATATCGGCTACATGCCCCAGCGCTTCGGTCTCTACGACGACCTGACAGTGGCCGAAAACATGGCCTTTTATGCCGACATCTACCGGGTACCCCGGGAGGAACGGGACCAGCGGATGCCGGAACTCCTGGGTTTTTCCAACCTCACCCCGTTCCAGGACCGGCTGGCCCGCAATCTCTCCGGGGGGATGCGCCAGAAGCTGGGCCTGGCCTGCGCCCTCATTCACCGGCCCCGGCTGCTCTTCCTGGACGAGCCCACGTTTGGGGTGGACCCCATCTCCCGGCGGGAGTTCTGGGAGATTCTCTACGGGCTTCTGGGCGCCGGGCTCACCATCTTCCTGTCCACGGCCTACATGGACGAGGCCGAACGGGCCCACCGGGTCGGGCTCATGCACCACGGGCGGTTGCTGGTGGTGGACACGCCCAAGGCCATTAAGACTTCCTTTCAGGGGGAACTCCTGGAGGCCCGGGCCTCCAACCTGTGGACGGCCAGAGAAGTTTTGGGCGCAAACCCCCTGGTGCGCCAGTCCCTGGCCATGGGCGACCGCCTGATGATCACGGTGGACGCCGCTGCCGCCGCGGTGGGCCCCCTCACGGAGGCGCTCACGCAGGCCGGCCTCACCGGGGTGTCCATGGAGCGGGCCAACCCCGAGTTGGAGGACCTGTTCGTCCAGATCGTCCGCCGGGGTGAAAAGTGAGGGGCGAAAAGGGGAAAAGGGGAAAAGGGGAAAAGGGGAAAAGGGGAAGGGGCTGAAAAATGTAGGGTGCGCCCTGCGCACCATCAGATTTCTGGTTCCCAAGCTGAGCTTGGGAACTCACTTGGATACAAAGCTGTGCTTTGTATAATATGTCAATAGGTTAAGCATGTGGCGCTATTGACATTCTTAATTCCCCAAGCAAAGCTTGGGGCGCAGCCGCGTTCCCAAGTTCAACTTGGGAACGAGAAAATGGACTTAAAACGCCATTCATGACTGACGAAAAAGCCATAGTCGTCAAAAATCTCTCCCGGCATTTCGGGGACTTCATCGCGGTGGACAACATCAGCTTTGAGGTATCCCGAGGGGAGATTTTCGGCTTCCTGGGGCCCAACGGGGCGGGTAAATCTACCACCATCCGGATGCTCAACGGCCTGTTGTTGCCCACCAGCGGCGAGGGCCGGGTGGGGGGCTTCGACATCATCCGGGAAAACGCCCAGATCAAAAAGCACATCGGCTGCATGTCCCAGCGTTTTTCCCTCTATGAGGACCTGACCGGGGAGGAAAACCTCACCTTTTTCGGCGGCGTCTACGGCCTGGACCCGGAGCGCCTTGCGGCTCGCATCACCGAGGTGCTGACCCTGGTGGGACTAGAGGACCGCCGCCACGATTTGACCCGCACCCTGCCCCTGGGGCTGAAGCAGCGGCTGGCCCTGGCCTCGGCCATTATCCACGAGCCCTCCATCCTGTTTCTGGATGAGGCCACCAGCGGGGTGGACCCCATTTCCCGGCGCAATTTCTGGGACCTGATCTACGCCATGGCCCAGGAGGGCAGGACCATCCTGGTCACCACCCACTACATGGAGGAGGCGGAGTTCTGCGACCGGCTGGTGCTGATCTACCAGGGGCGCATCATCGCCCAGGGCACCCCCAGCGAGCTCAAAGGGGAGGTGAAGGAAACCATCCTGGCTCTGACGCCCGACAACCTGGACGGCGCCCTGGATCTGATCAAGAAGCTGCCCCAGGTGGCCGAAGCCGCAGTCTTCGGGGATGGCCTGCACGTCGCCACCACCCGGCCCGAGGAGACCGAGCCGGCCATCCAGGCGGTCCTGGAGGCGCATCACATCGCCTGCGGCCGCATCGAGCGGGTCCGGCCCAGCCTGGAAGACGCCTTCATCTCCCTGGTGCAGCGGGAGGAAGATAGAGAAGCGGTTAGCAGTTAGCGATTAGCAGTTAGGAAAAAAGAAATCATCGTGAGAGAGATCGAATAGTTGAAAAAAAAGATCGATAAAAAACCAGCCATGTCCGGTTAGGAAATTGCATCTGGTTGTTCTGCCCCCCTCCCCCAACCCTCTCCCCCAATGGGGGAGAGGGTCAGGGTGAGGGGGAAGTAATCTTCTCGGAGCAAAAAGTACGTTAGCGAATTTATGTATTGTTTGCCAACGTATAACGCGCCTCCTTTGCAAAAACCAAACCGGACACTGCTGATTAAAAACCAAAAACCAAAAACCAAAAACAGAAAACCAAAAACAGAAAACAGAAAACAGAAAACTAACAGCTAACAGCTAACAGCTAAAGGCTAACTGCTCAAACTCATGGACCTCAAGCGTACCTGGGCCATTTCCCGCAAAGAGCTGATCCACATCCGGCGGGACCCCATCAGCCTCCTGCAGATCATCCTGCTGCCCATCGTGCTCCTGTTGCTTTATGGTTATGCCCTCACCTTCGACATCAAGCACGTTACCCTGGCGATCTATGACCAGGAGCGGAGCCAGTTGAGCCAGGACTTTATCAACCAGTTCCGGGGCACCGAATACTTCCGGTTGGTGAAGTTCACCCAGAGTTACGACGAACTGCAGCGCCTGATCCTGGAGCGCCGGGTCCAGGCGGGCTTGATGCTGCCCTATGATTTTTCCTGGCAGTACCAAACGGGGAAGACCGCCAAGGGGCAGGCCCTGGTGGACGGCACCGATTCCAACACCGCCAACATCGTGCTCGGTTACATCCAGGCGGTGACCGCGGCGTACAACCAGAAACTTCTGGGGCAGCGGCTCAGCGCTAAGGGCACGGGCCGCCAAGAGATGCCGGTGGACGCCCAAACCCGGTTCTGGTTCAACGAGGACCTGGAGTCCCGTAACTACATCGTCCCCGGCCTGATTGCGGTCATCATGACGGTGGTGGGGGCCCTGCTCACGGCCCTGACGGTGGTGCGGGAGCTGGAGCAGGGCAGCATGGAGGGTCTGATGGCCACCCCGCTCAAGCGCACGGAACTGCTCCTGGGCAAACTCGGGCCCTACTTCATCATCGGCATGTTCGATATGGCCGTGGTCATGGCCATGGGCAAGTTTCTCTTTCAGGTGCCGCTTAGGGGCAGCCCCTTGCTGTTGATCGCCCTGGCGGCCATTTTCCTGGTCGCCACCCTGGGGCAGGGGCTGCTGATTTCGGTGACCTCGGAGAACCAGTTGCAGGCCTTTCAGATGGCCATGCTCACCACGTTTTTGCCGTCCTTTCTCCTGTCCGGCTTCGTGTTCTCCATCTACCTGATGCCCCTGCCGCTCCAGATCGCCTCCTATATCGTGCCGGCCCGGTACCTGGTGACCATCTCCAAGGGCATCTACCTCAAGGGCCTGGGAATGGACTATTTGTGGCCCAGCGCCCTGATGCTGGCCGCAGCCGCCACCTTTTTCGTGGTCATGTCCATTAAGAAGTTTGTCAAGAAGATTAGATGAAGTTGTCAGCTATCAGCTCTCATACCGATTTGAGGTCAATAATTTACCGACGCAACGTAGGGGCGCACCCATGTGTGCGCCCTCAGGGGGGACACATAGGTCCCCCCCTACAAAAATTGTCTGTTGAGCACTAATCGGTATCAGTAGTTAGTTAAGGGAAAATGGTCAGAGCGCCAAGAATCATGGCTTTATCGGCATAAACCCCAGGGCTGATCCGGTGCAATCAGCTAAAGAGGAAGTCCGATGGAAAATCCACTGACTCTGTTTATCACGACGCTTACGACAATGTTGGCAGTCATTAATCCCCTGGAATCGCTTCCCATCTATCTTCAGCTCCTGGCCGGGCAGGATGAGCAGGCTCACCGCCGGGTCGCCCGGCTTGCCTGTCTCTATGCCACGTTATTAATTTTTTTCTTTCTCGTGTTCGGCACGGTAATGCTCCATATTTTTTCAGTACCACTCAGTATGGTCCGGATCGTCGGCGGTATCATCCTGATGCGCATCGGGTTTTCTCTTTTTTTACCTTCCCCTTCCGGCGGCGTGTTCCAGGCAGGTAGGAGCGGCTCCACCGGAGAAGAATTGGACATTGCCTTCGTGCCCCTGGCCATGCCGATAATGTTCGGTCCGGGAGCCCTGGCCACCGTCCTGGGTATGTGTTCGCTGGTGCGCCATCCCATCAGCGACTTTATCTCCCTGGTGGCTATATCCCTGGCATGTCTGGCCGCGGTGCTCATTATTTACTTGATTTTAACCTATGCCAGGTATCTTATGGACCGTCTCGGCGCCAAGGGGATAGACGCCGCCACCCGTATCGTCGGCTTTTTTGTCGCCGCCATGGGGATGGGGCTGGTCTTCCATGGCATAATCGAGGCCTTGCAAACCTATCATATTATACCCGGGAATTGACCGGCAGGATGACCGCGCCGGGATCAGATTATTTGGGAGCGGTCTTTTTATCACCAGGTTTAAACCTGACCGCTGAGAGCTGAGAGCTATGTGGCGTCGTATCCGGCACATTATCATCAAGGAATTCATCCAGGTCCTGAGGGACAAAAAGCTCCGCTTCTTTCTCATCGTGCCGCCCCTGGTGCAACTGCTCACCTATGGCTACGTGGTCAACTTCGACATCAAGCATGTGGCCCTGGCCGTGTTCGATGAAAGCCGCACCATGGAGAGCCGGCAGCTCATCGACCGCTTTACCTCCACTGACTGGTTCAACGTCAAGTACTTCATCAAGAGCCAGAAAGAGCTGCTGCACTTAGTCGACCGGGGCGACATCACCATGGCCCTGTGGTTCCAGTGGGATTTTGCCACCCGGATGCGCCAGGGCAAGTCGGGGCGGCTCCAGGTGATTGTGGACGCCACCGATTCCAACGCCGCCCTCATCGTCAGCCGCTATGCCGGCACGGTAATCGCCGATTACAACCAGCAGCAGTTAAATCAGCGCTTGGCCCGCCAGGGGCAGGCGTGGGCGGGCCAGTCCGGCCTGGCCCTGGACATGGAGCCCCGGGCCTGGTTCAACCCCAACCTCATCAGCCGCTATTCCATGGTGCCCGGGGTCATCGCCATGGTGGTGCTGCTGGTCAGCCTGATGCTCACCGCCCTGTCCGTGGTGCGGGAAAAAGAGATCGGCACCATGGAGCAGATTCTGGTGACCCCCATCCGGCCCATCGAACTGATGCTGGGCAAGACCATTCCCTTTGTCATCATCTCCCTGCTGGAAGTGGCCATGGTCACGGCCTTGGGGATCCTGTGGTTCGAGGTGCCTTTCCGGGGCAGCTTTTTGGTGCTGCTCCTGGGCACCATGGCCTTTCTGTTCAATTCCGTGGGTCTGGGGCTGCTGATTTCCACGGTCTCGTCCACCCAGCAGCAGGCCATGATGGCCGGCAACCTGTTTCTGACCCCGGCCATTCTCCTGTCCGGGCTCATCTTTCCCATCGCCAACATGCCGGTGTTCTTTCAGTACTTGACGTATCTCAACCCCTTGATGTACTTTGTCATCGTGACCCAGGGGATCTTTCTCAAGGGCGCCGGCCTGGTCCTCCTGTGGCCCCAGATCACCGCCATGACCGTCCTGGGCCTGGGCATGCTCGGCCTGGCCGTGGCCCGATTTAAGGTGCATATTGCGTAGTTAGGAGAAAAAAGTTATTAAGGTTTGGGTATTTTTTTCGCTTCCGAAGATATTTAGGGAGGATGACCATGGCGATTACCAAGCTAACGGGACAGTCTGTACCGCGAATAGAATATCTCCGTGTTAAAAATTACCGTGCCTTGCGTGATTTGGAATTGAAGAATATTACTCCCTTAACCGTTTTCCTGGGTCCCAATGGCAGTGGAAAGTCCACTATCTTTGATGTCTTTGCGTTTTTATCGGAATGCTTCTCGGAGAATTTGCGTACGGCCTGGAACCGGCGCGGGAGATTCAAAGAACTTCGCAGCCGTGGGGCAGATGGGCCTATTGTATTCGAATTAAAGTACCGAGAGAAACCTGGATCTCCGATTATTACCTATCATCTTGCCATAGGAGAGGAATCTAAGGGGCCTTATGTGGCCGAAGAATGGCTTCGCTGGCGACGAGGACAAACTGGAAAACCATTTAGTTTTCTTGATTTCAGAATGGGTGAAGGTAAGGTAATTTCTGGAGAAATGCCTGATGAGAGTGATGTTCGAGTTGAAGAACGCCTCGATTCCGCGGAAGTGCTGGCAGTAAATACTTTAGGTCAGTTTGCTAAACATCCGCGAGTAAGCGCTTTGCGCCGCTTTATCACCGGCTGGTATCTTTCTTACTTAAGTGCGGATAATACGCGAGGCACTCGCGAATCGGGTCCTCAAGAACGCCTCTCGGCTAAAGGCGATAATTTGTCCAATGTCATCCAATATCTGAAAGAGCAACACTCCGACCATCTTGATCGTATATTAGGGATATTATCAAGGCGAGTGCCCAGATTGGAGAAAGTGGAAGCTGAATTGATGCCGGATGGCTATCTCTTACTGCAGATTAAGGATGCGCCCTTTGATAAACCAATTTTAGCAAAATTTGCCTCTGACGGGACGCTAAAAATGCTGGCCTATTTAACTCTTCTCTACGATCCTGAACCACCACAACTTATTGGTATCGAGGAACCTGAGAATTATTTGCATCCCCGGCTATTG
Organism: Pseudomonadota bacterium; assembly: GCA_018897875.1. Taxonomy (GTDB): domain Bacteria; phylum Desulfobacterota; class Desulfobaccia; order Desulfobaccales; family 0-14-0-80-60-11; genus 0-14-0-80-60-11. The sequence goes on from JAHIKF010000492.1 coordinate 9,356, forward strand.
CCTGAACTTGCCGAAGAATGCAGAAACGTTACAGATCGGACTCAACTTATGGTCACAACCCATTCACCATTCTTTGTTAACGGGTTAAGTGCAAATGAACTATGGGTGCTTTACCGGGACATAAAAGGATATACTCAGGCTAAGAAAGCGGAGGATATGCAAGGGATCAAGGAATTTATGAATTCGGGAGCCTTGCTGGGCCACTTATGGATGGAAGGCTATTTCGAAGTAGGTGATCCATTGACTGCCTCAGGCGGGCCTAAGTCATATGCTCTTCCTCACATAAGCATAAACGGAAATTAAGCAAACATGCATATTGAATTTTTAGTGGAAGAGCCTTCCGCTGAGGCCGCTCTGAAAAATCTGGTTCCAAAACTTATGGGAAAGGATATTTCGTTTAATATTCATGTCTTTCAGGGCAAACAAGATTTGTTAAAAAACCTTCCCAAACGTCTGAGAGGTTATCGCCACTGGCTCTTGTATGACTGGTATATTGTAGTCCTGATAGATAAAGACCAGGAAGATTGTGCCAAATTGAAGCAGAAGTTAGAACAAACAGCACATGATGAAGGCTTCATTACCCGGTCAAATTCCAGCCAAAATATGAAATTAAATGTTATCAATAGAATAGCAATCGAAGAACTGGAATCTTGGTTTTTTGGGGATGTGACTGCATTGGAGATAACATATCCGAAAATTCCAAGATTTTTGAATAGAAGGAAGAACTTTCGCGATCCTGATGCTATTCGTAATACTGCTGAAACCCTCGAGAGAGTATTAAAGGGTGCTGGTTATTATAGGGGCGGGTTGCCTAAAATAGAGGTGGCGCGGAGGGTATCACTGCACATGGAGCCAAGGCGCAATATTTCCAAAAGTTTTCAGGTTTTTTGTGACGCCTTGCAAAATCTAATTCCTTGAGATAACAAAACATCTTAATATCAATTAACTATATGATTACATTGAATAATAAATTTCATTATCA
>JAHIKF010000493.1 GCA_018897875.1 Pseudomonadota bacterium
CGGAGGTGTGGCCGGAGTTTGACCGCAAATCCATCCCGGCCCTGCAAGAAGACCGGGGGCTGCTCCTGGAACAGGCCAAGACCCTTTGGGGTATGGGATACCCCGCCGACGTGGTCAATGAATACCTGGACCTGGGGTTGCCTGAGATCGATGGCGGCGGCATCGGGTATTTGCCGTTCAACCTGGTGCCGGCCGGATCAGTGGTGGCGCCGCCTGAGCCCACCGCGGCCGCACCCCCGGAGAAGACATCCTTACCACCGGCCCGTGGCGGAGCCTTCCAACTCCCCTCCCCGGCCCGACGCGACGCCCAGAGCTACTGGCTGAATTTCAACCAGCTGCGCACGGCCATGGAGGAGAAGTTCCACAGCAAAATCAAGCGGTACTTCTTCGAGCAGCGCAAGGTCCAACTCCAGCTCCTGGCCGACAAACTGGGCGGCAAAGCCATCCAGAGAGAAATGGCCGACGACCTCCTGTTCAACCTGGAAGAGGCCAACCTAAAATTACAGAAGGCGGCCTGGGCATTCTGGCTGAACGCCGGCCAGGAAGCGGGCCAGTCTATTTACGCTGAGCTGGGGCTTGATCCGAGTGACTTCATCATCCAGGACAGCCCGGCCATTGAAGTGCTCAAGACGAAACTGATCCAGGTAGTGGAGATAAACGACATAACCAGAAAGTCGCTCCGGGACACCCTATCCGAGGGCCTGGGCCAGCTTGAGTCGGTCGGCCAGTTGCAGGACCGGGTGCGGAAAGTTTTCAATACTTACGAGAAGCCGGTTACGGGGACCGTGTCTCGCAGCCTGACCATCGCCCGGACGGAAACGGGCCAGGCCATGGGGGCCGCCCGGGATGCGGCCATGCATCAGTTGGCAGTTGAAAAGATCGCCTGGGGCACTGCCGGGGACGGGGAGGTCAGGGATTCCCACGCGGCCCAGTCCGGGATGGTGGTGAAGCGAGGCCAAACATTTCCGAATGGCTGCCGCTATCCCTGCGATCCAAACGGAGCAGCCGGGGAAATAATTGGGTGCCGATGTGCCGGGATTCCCATTTTGGAAAAGAATTGAAGGAGGATGATCATGGAACTGCTTCATAAGGCCATAGATTTTCAAGTCCGTGAGGTAGGCGATCCAGCCGACCGGATTCTGGAATTTGTCGGTTCCACCGCTGACGTGGACCGTTACGGCGACATCATCGAAGTGGCAGGCTGGGACCTGAAGAACTTCAAGAAAAACTCCCCTTTTCTCTGGGCGCACAATTACCAGGCTCCTCCGGTTGGCAAGGTGGTCAAGGCCTTTACGGACGAGAGGGGTTTGATCTGCCACACCTATTTCCCCACAGATGAGGAAATCGCCGTCCAGGGCTGGCCCAGCAATATCCCGACGCCGGAAACGGTTTACCGGCTCTATAAAATCGGCTCTCTCAAAGCGACCTCCGTTGGGTTTGCCGGACTGGAGCGGGAACCGATCACCGACAAGAAAAACGGGGGCCAGCAGACCGGCTGGCGCTATCTCAAATCCGAGCTTTACGAACTCTCGGCCGTCCCCGTCCCCGCCAACCCTTATGCGGTGATCCAGCAGGCGGTGCAGAAGGGGGTCGTGACCGAGAAAGACGTGGCGCCTTTCCTGGCGGCCGCCGAACCCGAGGGTGAAGGGGATAACGGGAACCATTTTGCGGAACTCCGCGCCAAGGTGCGCACCCTCCAGGGGGAACTTGAACAGGCCAAAGAAGAGCTGGCCCAGGTCAAAGCCCAGGCAGCCGCACCGCTCAAATTCGACCTGGTACTTTCCGAGGAGCAACTGGAAAAGATCAGGGCAGAATTGGAACTGAAGACTGGCGTCACCCCCGAAACCAGGGCCGGCGCCGTCCTGAACGCTAAAAACAAGGCAGCCCTAAGGCAGGCCCAGGAATTGATCGGCCAGGTCTTATCGGCTGCGGAGCCTGCCTCCGATGAAGGCAAAAGTGTCACCCCAACTAAGAGCATCTATTCTCTTGCGTTGAACCCCGGCGATGAGCCTCAAGGGGAGAGACCAGCGGGGGAGTTGTCGGTCGATATGGCGGAAATCTTAAACCTCACCAAAAACTTTTACCAGACCGTGTGCCCGGGCAAGTAACCGGGCAGAGGAGCGAATATGCCGAATACAGCACTTGCGGAACAGATCAAAACCATGCTGGAGGAGGTCAAGGGCCAGCTCGAAACCAAAACCGAGGACGGGCAGGTCATTAAGCTGCTCGACGTCTTCAAGATGTTC
>JAHIKF010000494.1 GCA_018897875.1 Pseudomonadota bacterium
GATAGGTTTTACCGGTGCCGGCGGGACCGACGCCGAAGACGATGTCATGGGCCCGGATGGCTTCGATGTAGCGCTTCTGGTTGAGGCTCTTGGGGGAGATGCGCCGCTTCATGGCGGAGATATAGACCGTGTCCAGGAAGATATCCTTGACCGAGGCGCTCTCTTTGTCCTGGAGAATCTTGATGGTGTATTGCACGTCCTGGGCCAGGACCGGATAGCCTGTTTGCAGCAGGCCGTAGAGTTCCTGGAGCACCCGCTTGGCCAGGCGGACCTCGGCCTCGGGTCCCTCCAGGGTCACCTGGTGGCCCCGCACATGGTGCTTCACCCCCAGGCTGCGGCTGACGATGACCAGGTGCTTGTTGTGCTCGCCGTAGAGAGCCTGGGCCAGGGAATTGTCCTCAAAGGTGATTTGGGTGTTTGCCATAAGAAGAGATTTTGCCGGCGGCGGTTTAGCCGTTTGTCGGCCTGGATCCTATAACCTGGCCCTGGATAGCGCGCTGACGGGGCCGGTTGTCAAAGTCCAGCAAGACGATCTGCTGCCAGGTGCCCAACAGGAGGCGCCCCCCCGTTACAGGGATGCTGAGGGAGGGCTTGAGAAACGCGGCGCGCACATGGGAGTAACCGTTGCCGTCGCCCCAACGGCGGTCATGTTCATAGGGAATGTCCCGCGGGAAGAGGCGGTCGATGGCCGCCCGCAAATCATTGACCACGCCGGTCTCAAACTCGATGGTGGTCAAAGCCGCGGTGGAACCGGAGATGAACAGGGTAAGCAGCCCCTCGGCCACCCCGATTTGCTCCACCTGGGCCGCCACCGCCGCGGTGAGGTCCAGGATGTCGGTGTCAGCCGTGGTCTTGACCTCAAAGGTAAAGGTCTCTAAGAAAAACATAATTAGAAATGCATACTACCAAATTCCAGGGCTGTCTACAACTTATAACCCCTGTTCGCAACTTTTCCCCATTTTCGGTAGTGTATCAGTTTGAAAATTTGGCTCGGGAATCCCTTTTGGTTAATTATTAACCGCAGCTGGTTGGGGCAATATGAGATTTTATGGCGTGGTTAGCAGTCTTTGGGGGCGATAGTCTCGGGGATCAATACAAAGGTCATAAGTTGGCTTGTCGATTTTTATCCAATCAGTTAGATTAATACCGCGATTGCCCGGATTTGAAGCACAAGGAAAAGCAGAGGCAATCTTAATCCAGCGGTTTTGCTCTAAAGCGATTACCCTAATTTCTTTGGCAACTTCCGAGAGATCTTGGTCCTGGCTAAAAAGAAGAGCAACGTCATACACTTTTCGGTGAGCCAAGCGGATGACATCAAGGGCTATTCTGACGTCAATTCCCTTTTCCCTTCTTGTACGTAAAGTGTGCGTTTGTCCAGTTGGAAGGGTAATCTAATCTCGGCTGATATCTCAAATCCCTTGAAAATACAAAAACACCGTCTCGCTTCATTTGCGCAAATTTAGCTCTCCAAAAATGGTTCCAGAAGGGGTCTTCTCTAGGGTTGGGGAATCCTGTATAAAACCGAGTTTCTATTAATTGCCACCCCTGATTGACGCAAATCTGCTGAGCTAGTTTTTGAGGATCATAATTTGGATAAATATAACCGTAAACCCTTTTTGCAGAACGATAAAGGTTTTGACCATCAAAAAAGGAAACGGCTTCAGGAAGAGTTGGTGGATGAGGACTGAGTTGCTGCTGGCTCATCTGCGTCTCCACATAAAGGGAGCACAAAAAAATAACCCCACCCGAGGCTGTCATCCCCGAAGGAAATCAAGCGTGGAGTGGGGAGGAATTGCTTAGTTGTGTATATATTTTAGCCACCTAATTTTCGTTGTCAAGACAAAAAGTTAAGCCAAGCGCTTAATATTTTGTCACGTTTATCGGCCAGAGCCGCGATTTTCTCTAGGTTCCACACTTTGATCCAGAACTCCCGCCTCTATCGCCGGGGTCACCCTTAGGGTCTTATGAATTCTCCCGAAGTTGTAATTCATGAAATGCAGAGATACGGCGTGCGCCAAGTTCTCGACCCTCTTTGAAAAGGCATTGGTTAGCCCATTGAACCGGCGCATAGACAACCTCATGGTGAGGTTTTGGCGTTCTACATAGCTGGTGTAGATGAGCTTACGATCCGGATTGTCCGCCATAACCTCAGCTTTGCTGCCGGGCCGACTGACGGCGCCCGGGTATCAACTTCTGCCCGGGGCTCATTAAGGCTTGACTAAGGGCCGGGAATAATCTAAAAAATGTAAGTTTACGGACCTATTCAGCAGCATCCACAATCAGGCTGACAACCCATGGCACAATCGGACAATATCCGTAATCAGCGCTTACAGAAACTCGCAGAGCTGAGGGAACAGGGCGTCGAGCCCTTTGCCAACGGCTTTATCCCCACCCACACCATCGCCCAAATCCTGGGGGAGTTCGGAACCCTGGCCGCCCCCGAGCTAGAGGCTTTGAACCAGACCTTCCGCCTGGCCGGCCGCCTCATGCTCCTGCGGGAGTTCGGCAAGGCCACCTTCTGCCACTTTCAGGACGGTACCAGCCGCGTCCAGGCCTACGTCCAGAAACAGGTGCTGGGGCCGGAGGCCTTCGCCCTGTTCAAGCGCCTGGACCTGGGCGACATCGTGGGGTTTACCGGCACGCTGTTTCGCACCAAAACCGGGGAGTTCACCCTGGCGGTAACCGATTTCGTCCTCCTCACCAAGAGTCTCCTGCCCCTGCCGGAAAAGTTCCACGGCCTCACCGACGTGGAGACCCGCTACCGCCAGCGCTACCTGGACCTGATGGTCAACCCCCAGGTGCGTGAGGTTTTCATCCGGCGCGCCGCGATCATCAGTTTGATGCGGCAATTTTTTGAGGCCCGGGGCTTCCTGGAGGTGGAGACCCCCATGATGCAGCCCATTCCCGGGGGCGCTACGGCCCGGCCCTTCGTCACTTACCACCAGGCCCTGGGCATGACCCTGTAC
>JAHIKF010000495.1 GCA_018897875.1 Pseudomonadota bacterium
CAATATCATATTTTATATAAGAAAAATCCAGGTCTAAAAAAGATGCTCGAACAGGGAGCTTTTTCATCATGAAAATCATGGTGCTATGCAGCACTGTCCGGTTAGGTTCTTGCATGAGGGGGAATTCTCCGTTGATGATTTGGGGTACGGTCGATATTCATCTCTCGAGTTTCATTGTGAATTTTAATGCGTAATTCTCGCACCCTGGCGATGCTGACTCTTTCCTGAAAATGTTTGTGACAATAAATCGCCAACAGCAGATAGGTAATGAGGCCGGAGAGAATTTGCACCATCAAGCCGTAGGCGCTGCGAGCTATCAGAGGATAGACGTTCAGGTGCTGTTTCCACCAGCCGAAGAATTTTTCGATGTCCCAACGCAGCTTATAAATCAGGGCAATGTCGACGGCGGGGAGGTCAAAGCGGCTGGTGGCCACCCAGTATTCTTTGTCCTCAACCCGATAGCCCACCAGCCGCAGCGGCTCCCGGGTCTGATTGACCTTGGGGGTGCCCAGCAGCACCATAGCATCATAAAACACCGGGGTGCCGTCCGGGACGGCATAGGTTTCCAGACAGGTCTTGGTGGTGCCGACCCGGATGCGGCAGACAAAGTGTCGACCTTCCACCTGCCAGCGGTCGAAATTGCGGTGGCATTGATAGTTGCGGTCCATGACGCCGGTTTGGCCGGGGGCCAGGATGTGGTCAACCATGGGGCGTTCATCGCCTTTGCCGTTGGTCAAGAACACTTTTCCCGGGATGCCCCGGTTGATGTCAAAGCCCAGATGCACCTTAGCCTTTTTGGCAGTGGAGGAGTAATCGGCCCAGGTCATGGAGAGCACCGAGTCGATGAGGGAGCCGTCGATGGCCACCAGTTCTCCCAGACCGGGGTGGGCGTTGGGCAAAGTGGAGAAGGCCTGCTCCTGAAGTTTCTCATAGACCCAGACCATCTGTTCCAGGCCCCTGGAGTTGATGGCCTCGCTATAACTGCTCCGTCCAATTCCTTTGGGCGGGGCGATAAAAGAACGGGCAAAATCGTCCTCCTTCAGAACCTTGAGCAGGTGCCGGGCAGAGTCATACTCCTCCACGTGAAAGAGGATTAAGGATTTGAGTTGTTGTTCAAAGGTCATTTGCAACGGTCTGTCCCCCCGTGATTGTAGCGGAGGTTCCACACTTTTTCTGGGCAAAATGTAGGTTAACGTATTGATAATTAGGGAATAAATGGGGTTTTTGGGGCCTGATTGTGTACCCATGTAAATACAATTAATAGCTTGACAAACAGAGACATTTGATATATTTATTAACCCATGTATATAGATATTGTCCCCAACCGCAACTCCCCTCCTGCCATCTTGCTGCGTGAAGCGCGGCGCCAAGGCAAAAGGATCGTCAAGGTGACCTTGGCCAACCTGTCCCATTCCCCCCCCCAAAGGATTGATATCCTGCGGCGAGCCCTTAAGGGAGAACTGGATGATTTGGCCTTCTGTAAGACTCCTGCTGCTCTTGAGCAAGGCCCAGCCTTCGGGGCACTGTTTGTCGTCAAAACCTTGTGTGACCGTCTCGGCATTACCGCTTCTTTAGGAAAAAACCGTTATACCCTGGATTATGCCGCAATAATTGCTTGTAATATGTCTAACTATATGATATAAGGAGGAATAATCGTCAAATTGGAGGGTCCAAGATGCTCGATAGTGGTGAAAGTCAGAAAGAGGTGATCCGGCCGGATTTTAACCGAGCCATCATGATAGATTTCCAGGGTGCTAAGATCACGTCGGACGTTGGTTTTCTCCTGATGCGAGAGATTGATGACCGTTTCAAAATCATCGCCCCCATGGGAGATTGCTTGGAGGACATAAGGTCACCTGCTCATACGAAACATTCATTGGTCCAGATGATTCGTCAAAGGGTGTACCAGATTGGCGCCAGCTATGAAGATTGTAACGATGCTGATTTTCTTCGTATAGACCCTGCCCTCAGGCTGGCTCTGGGCAAAGATCATCAGGCTGGGGCTGGCCAGTCCATGTTGTCCAGGCTGGAGAACGACATCCTGGGCAACGAGGCTGGATTGCAGGCCTTGGAGGCTGCCCTGACCCGGTCCACGGATACTCTGTTAAAGAGGAAGAACAAAAAGCGGCTGATTATCGACCTGGATTCCACCGAGGACCCGGCCCACGGCAAGCAGGAAGGGGTTGCCTATAATGGCCATTTTGCCAAGAACTGTTTCCATCCCCTTTTTTGCTTTACCAGCGAGGGCGATTGTCTGAGGGCAAAGCTGAGACCGGGGAACGTCCATTCCGCCGACGGCACGCTGGAATTTATCAAACCGCTGGTGGAGCGTTACCGCTCCTGGTTCCGGCTCTTTTGGCTGCGTAGCGATGCTGCCTTTGCCAACCCGGAAACCTACGAGTATTGCGAAGAACACCGTATGACATATTTCATTCGGTTGCCGTCAAATAAGAACCTGGATCGGCTGGTAGCGCCTCATCTCGGTCGTCCGGTCGGCCGACCGCCCCAGAGCGGCATTCAGGTCAAGATCGTTGACCTCCACTACCGGGCCAAGAGTTGGAGTCGGCCTCGCCGGGTAGTGGCCAAGATCGAGTGGCATCGGGGCGAGCTTTTCCCCAGGATCGGCTTTGTGATCAGCAACTCCAGACTACCTGCCGGCAAGGTGATCAAGGTCTATAACGGCCGGGCCGAGATAGAAAACCGGATCAAGGAAGGCAAAAATACCCTTCGGTGGGACAAAACCAGTTGCCAAAGATTCGAAGCCAACCAGGCCAGGCTACAGATGGGGGTTCTGGCCTACAACCTTCTACATATGATCCGGCAGTTCTATGTTTGGGGTGAAGAAGTGAAACGGTCTATGGAGTGGCTGATCAAGCGATTAATCAAAGTGGGGGCCAGGGTTTCTTATCACGCCCGGAGGTGGTATGTCCATATCGCCTCGGCTTTTCCTCTGGCTCATCATTATCGAGCGGTGCTGGCCTGGGGTTCATAGGCTTCCCAGCCAGTTGACATCTGGTC
>JAHIKF010000049.1 GCA_018897875.1 Pseudomonadota bacterium
CGCCTCTGTCATATGGCCCATGAGCCTCCCAACAATGGTCAATGGCAGGCGTTTTATGCCCGTTTCATCCATCTGATTACCAGGAATCTCGACTACGAGGATGACCGGGGGAAGTTTGCCCGCCGACTGCTCCGGGAACTGGAGTGCATGTGGGTCTTCCTCTATGAAGAGGGGGTGACGCCTACCAACAATCATGCCGAACGGGTGCTGCGCTTTGCCGTCCTCTGGCGGAAACGCAGCCTGGGGACCAAAAGTGAGAAGGGAGATCGGTGGGTGGAACGGATACTGTCTTTGCGCCAAACCTGCCGCGTGCGCGGCCGTCAGACCTTTCCAGTCCTTGTTTCTGCGATGACCTGTTACTTCAAGGGGCTCCAACCAGATATCGCCTGGATCTCACAAGCCTAATTTTTAACCCTGTGATCAAGTACGGCAAGTGAGCTGTTAGACGGCGCCTCAATCATTAGAACGTGAGCAACTTGAGAGCCTGCTGATGTCCGAACCAGACTCGTCGAGGACGCTTCTTGTAGAACAAGTAATAGCTGGCCGTCGGATTTGCTTCATTATTTCCTCCCCATACCCAAGCAGGCGTTCCATTGGTCAGGGTAGTCTCACTATCGATCCAATTAAAGGCGACATGGCCACTTGGCACCATGTTCGCCGGACCCGGGCTACAGCTTGTTATGTTACCCGACGTTTTCTCGTCTAGATCGACTGCAACCGCAAACGGGCTGATGCGATCAAACCTTGGGCGAATTTCAAGGGCATATCCACCCTGAGCAGGGTGCTCCTTGATGATCCACTGATCTAGGCCCTTAATCGGCAACCCGGGTGAGCGTTGCTCCACCGCTGCCAATGTATGTTTTACCCAGTCATTGTTGTCTAAGGGAATGCAAAGCCGAATCTTCAGAGCAGGTGGCAAGGACTTTGTCGGCACGCCATGCAGTAGGGCGAATATTGGGAACTTTTCGCCCTTTGCGCTGAGAGCACGGTCGAGCGCGTAGCTGAGTTCTTCAATACAAGCTTCGCTCGCCACGCTGTTCGCTGTGAGCACGATACCCCAAGCTTCGCACTCAGCAGGGTCCGTTATTGCCCCCCCGATCTGGGTCCAGAGACGCTGGCCCGGAATGAGATTGCGGCGGTCAAAGCGGACGTCGATTCCTGCTTTGTCTAGTTCCTGGACAATGAAGTCAATGTCCTTGTCTTCATTGTCCTTCCAGGCGTATGTCAGCCATAACTTCTTTTTGCTCACGATTGCCCCTCGAGCCATCTAACATTATATTGAGCAGATTCTCCCTTTTCCCGGAACCCTATCAGATAGACAGATTATAGGATAATCCAGGCCAAAAATCTAAAATTTGTCGAGGAGGAAATGGGGGGCAGGATTCACTATCTGCTATAACTGGAAACTTATCAAGACCCTGAAAACATTCCATATTCTATCCATATGTGCTCTTTGTTGGCTGACCCCGCCGCTTTCTCTATCGTTTTTCGGCTTTCGTTGTCCCCACGCCCGTGGGGGGGTGTGAGTTCCTCGGTTATCGCGCCCAGAGCGCAGGCGTACCCCCAACGTCAACGGCCCTGGGTGATAGGATCGTCTCCCTCAGCCAGTCGCCGCCCACCCCTGCATCACCTGCCCCGGCCATGGCCATGACCTGGAGGACCACCCTCGACTCCGGGTTCAGGTTTCGGGCTTCTCTGGCTGGGTGCAGGGTGCCCGGGCCGGGGCTGCCCCGACGGTCGGGTCGGGCCCTGGACCCTGGACCGCGGGACGGTAGCGGCGAGGGTCGGGCGGGGACGGGCTATTGCGTGGGAGGGGCATGGGCCGACGGCTCGGCGGGGCACCAGGGGTTTCGCCTTGACCCACCCTCCTGTGGTCCTTTATGCTTTTGCTTTTCCCGCCAGCTTTTCCCGCAGAACCAAAAGCCCAGCCGGCGCCTCGATCCCAAGGCGGATCTGATTTCCCCGGATCTCCACCACCATGACAGTTATCTTGTCCCCAATGAGAATTTTATTGTCTTCCTTCAAGGTCAAAATTAACATGGTGGCTCTCCTGCGGAGGGGCCGCCCCTCATGTGGGGTGACCTGCTACTTCTTGCTATCCTTGTCTTTTTTGTCGTCCTTCTGCGTATCTTTCTTGGCCTTTTAGCCTCCTTCTTAGCCTTGTTCTTCTTAACCTTTGTCTCCCACAGCTTTCTCCTCGCCTTTTCCCGGGTTCTTAACCTTGGTCAATTTCTCTTCTTCAATGGTTTGAGACGTCTTCGTGAGGGCTTCAATTTGCTCAAACCCCCACTTTATTTTTTCTTCCCAGCGCTCCCCGCGCTCCCAGTCCCCTTTCCTTTGCTATTTTGCTGCGCTGCTCGGAATAATCTTTGCACACCAGCGGGAATTTCTTGGGATCCAGGCCAAAGCGTGCATAATATTCTTTCGGCATGAGGCCATGAGCCTTGCGCAGATGGTTCTTTAAGATTTTCAGCTTTTGCCCGCACTCAAGACAGACCACATATTTGGCCTTGACGATATCTTGCAAAGGGATCGGCGGCTTCTTTACCATCCCAGCTTCAGCCCTTGCCTCAGCCGATTCCTCCAAAATTACCCCGCCTTCTAAAGATGCCAGCACATTGTAGACGGCTTTTATCTCGTCCACTAATTGTTCTGGAGTCAGTTCGGTCATGGAGGCATGGGAAACAACAATCTCAGTGGTCATTTTTAGGACTTCGCTGGGCATTGGGATTACTCCTTATTGGTTGAGTGGGATTAAGTGCGGTGTGATAATCGAAAAATATGGGCCAGTCGATTTGTTTTGTCAAGATGTTTTATTGGTGATGTTTTATTGGTGACTATTGGAGGGATAGATAGAGGTAAGAGCATTTATTACCAGAGGGCCAGCCAAGTAAGGAGCAGTTCGGCACTTCGCCTTTTCTCAAGCATTTGACGTTTGCGCAGGATAACGGCGAAATCCCCGGCCGTCAAATGATGGAGGTGGGCCAGTCTTGCCTTGAACTGCCGGTACCTTTGCCCCTACCCCCGACATCTGAAATCTTCCTCCCCAC
>JAHIKF010000496.1 GCA_018897875.1 Pseudomonadota bacterium
GCACCTGCCCCGTTATCTGGCGGAATTTTGTTACCGCTTTAATCGACGCTTCTGGGAACCCCAAATGTTTAACCGGATGATCACTGCGTGTCTTAATGCTCAAACCGTTACCTTTTCGGAGCTAAGGCAATAAGCGTATTAGTTTTTAGTTTTTGGTTTTGCGATAAAGGTCTTATTTTGAATCAGAGGCTACCTATAAATTTTTAACCTGATACCAATAGAGTAAAGCTCCGCCTAATCTTGGCCAGCGCCGCTCATAACCAAAAACCAAAAACCGTTTTTAATCCTCCCGGCCCAGGTAGGCCTCGATGACCCGGGGATCCCGGCGGATGTCCCGGGGGGCGCCGACGGCGATAACCTCGCCGTGGTCCAGGACCACGATCCGGTGGCACAGGCCCATGACCAGGGTCATGTCGTGTTCGATGACCAGCAGGGTAATGCCCAGGGGCAGGAGTTTCTCCATCAAGGCCATGAGGTCCTCGGTCTCCCGGGGATTGAGGCCGGCGGCGGGCTCGTCCATGAGCAGGAGCTGCGGTTGTTGGGCCAGGGCCCGGGCGATTTCCAAACGCCGCTGGTCGCCGTAGGCCAGGGCCTCGGCGGGCTCGTCCTCCTTGCCCCCCAGGCCCACCAGTTCCAGGAATTTTAAGGCCAGCCGGCGATTTTCCACCTGGGCCCGGCGCACCATTGGCAGAGGCAGGAGGGCGGCAAACACTCCCACTTGCTGGTGAAGGTGAACGCCGGTGAGGACGTTTTCCAGCACGGTCATGCCCCCGAAGAGCTGGATATTTTGAAAGGTGCGGGCGAGCCCCAGGCGGGCCCGGCGGTAGGGGGGCATGCCCGCCATATCCGTGCTTCCCAGCCGGATTTCGCCGGCGCTGGGGGGCAGCAAGCCGTTAATCAGGTTGAAGCAGGTGGTCTTGCCGGCGCCGTTGGGGCCGATCAACCCGAGAATCTCTCCCGCGGCCACCGCAAAGGAGACGTCGGTCAGGGCCTGGACGCCCCCGAAAGATTTACTCAACCCATTGACTTCAAGCATGTTAAGAACCTGGGGGGAAAAGGCGAAAAGGGGAAGAGGCGAAAAGGGAAAAGAAATAAAAAGCTCTACTATCCCCGTATCGCGTCTTGGTTTCCGGCTTTTCGGTCATTATTTTTCGCCTCGTTCCCAAGTGCAACTTGGGAACGAGTTAGAAAAGGTCTTGGTGTTTTTTCCCCTTTTTCCCTTTTCGCCTTTTCCCCTTTTTCCCCCTTCTTTCATTCCCACACTTCCTGATATCCCTTGCCCAAATAGGCGCGCTGCACTTCCGGGTCGTCGCGCAAATCCGCCGCGGTGCCGTCCAGGATGATGCGTCCGGTCTCCAGCACGTAGCCCCGGTCGGCCACCTTAAGCGCCGCCCGGGCGTTCTGTTCCACCAGCAGGATGGTGGTGCCTTGGGCCTTGAGTTCCGCCAGGATAGCATAGACCTGGGTGACCATCCGGGGAGCCAGCCCCATGGAAGGCTCGTCCAGCATCAACAAGCGGGGGCGGGCCATGAGGGCCCGGCCGATGGCCAGGATCTGCTGCTCGCCGCCGGAAAGCGTGCCCGCGGCCTGGTGGGCCCGCTCCTTGAGGATGGGGAAGCGCTCCCGGATGTCCTCCAGATCCCGGCGCACCGCCCCCTTGTCCCGGCGATGGAAGGCCCCCAGTTCCAGGTTGGCGGTAACGCTCAAGGTGCGGAAGACCCGGCGGCCTTCCGGCACCAGGGCCAGGCCCAGGGTGACGATGCGCTCCGCGGGCATACGGGTGAGGTCCTGGCCGGCGAACTCGATGGCCCCCTTGCGGGGAGACAGCAGCCCGGAAATGGTGCGCAGGGTGGTGGTCTTGCCGGCGCCGTTGCCGCCGATCAAGGTCACCACCTCGCCTGAGCGCACGTGGAGGGAGATGCCCTTGAGCACCGGCAGGCGGCCATACCCGGCCTGGACGCTTTTTAAGGTCAGCATGTTAGAGGATGGTTTTCCGTTTTCTGTTTTCTGTGAACAAAATTTAAACCGGATTACCAAAACTATATTAAATTTATTGTTATATTAATTAGTTATCTTTTATGCGACACGATAGGCACGCTCTGGGTCTCTTCACGGAAAACAGAAAACAGAAAACGGAAAACCGTCTTTTCACCCCTCCCGCTTTAAAAACTTCAGGCTCAATTTGCCCCGGCCCAAGAGGCCCTCGGGCCGCCAGATGAGCAGGAGCATCAGGAGCCCGCCGTAGATCAGTTCCTGGTAGGCGTGGGCCTGCCGCAACATCTCGGGAAGGATCGTCAGGATCACCGCGCCCAGCACCGACCCGGCAATGGACCCCATGCCCCCCAGCACCACCATGGTCAGGATGAGGATGGAGGTATGGAGGCCGAAGGTCTCGGGATTGATGAAGGTGATGTAGTGGGCGTAGAGGGAACCGGCCAGGCCGGCCAGGGCCGCGGCCAGGGTGAAAACGACAACCTTATAAGCCGGGGTGTTGATCCCCATGACCTGGGCGGTGATCTCGTGGTCCCGGATGGCCCGGAGGGCCCGGCCGTGGTAGGAATCCACCAGGCGGTAGGTGGCGATCAGGACCAGGATAACGATAACGGAGACCAGGATCAGGTAGAGCCAGGGCGGCCGGAAGTCTATCCCCCAAAAGCTGGGCGGCGGGATTCCCGGCAGGCCGTCTGGTCCCCCGGTGAACTCCAGGTTGAGGAAGACCAGGTCCACGATCACCCCGAAGCCCAGGGTGACGATCGCCAGGTAATCTTCTTTGAGCCTCAGGGTCGGCAACCCCAGGGCCAGCCCGCACAAGCCGGCCACCAGCATAGCCGTCAGGGCCGCGGCGGGGAACGGCACGTGCCAATGTAACGACACCAGGGCCGAGGCATAGGCCCCGATGCCGTAGAAGGCGGCATGGCCCAGGGAGACCTGCCCGGCATAGCCGATGATCAGGTTAATGCTGACGGTCAGGATGATATAGATGCCGGCCAGGATAGCCAGATGCACCACGTAGGCAGCCATCTCAGTCCCCCCGGCCTCTCAAAATGCCCTGGGGCCGGAGTAAGAGCACCAGGATGAGAATGGCAAAGGCGATGGCGTCCTTGAAACCCGAGGAGATATAGGCCGCGCCCAGAGATTCCGCCACCCCCAGGAGCAAGCCCCCCAGGATGGCCCCGGGGATGTTGCCCACCCCCCCCAGGATGGCGGCGCTGAAGGCCTTGAGGCCCGGCAGCAATCCCATGCGGGGGTAGGTGGCATTGTAGTAGATGGCCATCATGATGCCCGCGGCGCCGCTTAAGGCCGAGCCCACCAGAAAAGTCAGGGAGACCATGCGATCCACGTTGATGCCCATGAGCCGGGCTGTATCCCGGTCCAGGGCGCAGGCCATGATGGCCTTGCCGTAGGTGGTGTAACGCACAAAGACTACGAGCAAACCCATGAATCCCAAAGCCGCGGCCAGGATGGCTATCTGCAGGGTGGACACCGGCAGGCCGGCGATGTTGATGGTGCTGAAGGTAAATTGAATGGGAAAGGGCCGGTCATTGGGACCGAACAGGAGCAGGGCCAGACTCTGGAGAAAGATGGAGGCGCCGATGGCGCTGATGAGGGGCACCAGGGGATGGAACCCCCGCAAGGGCCGGAAAGCCACCCTTTCCAGGATCACACCCAAAAGGGCGGCCGCGGCCATCCCCAGGGCAAAGGCCAGGAAGAAATTGACTTTCCCGGTAGCCAGGAGCAGCACCGCCACAAAGGCGCCGCACATGTAGATTTCCCCCTGGGCAAAATTGATCAGGCCCAAAATGCCATAGATCATGGTGTAGCCCAGGGCGATGAGGGCATAAACACTGCCGGTGGTCAGGCCGTTAATGAGTTGCTGGAAAAACATCAGGATGCAGGAAATATTCCGTTAGAAGCGATTTGTCACTGCGCCGCAAGGCAATCCGGTTCACCATATCATCTTTAGACCATGCTCCACAAGACTGTTGTGAGCTTAGACCAATCTACGCTCAAAGAGGTAATTTCCCTTCGTAGGGTACGTCTTACGCACCGAATATGGCGCGTGAGACGCGCCCTACGGATTTTAGTCAAAAAAAACGGCGGCCCGGAGGCCGCCGTTGAAGCAGTCAAAGTTTATCAGACTTAGAAGTGGTAGTTGGCCCGCACCAGGAAGGCAAACTGGTGCAGCGTCGGCGACACGCTGAAGTTGCCGACTCCGGGGATAGTAGCGATGTCATAAGAAGGTACGGCATAGCGGTACCGCATGGCGGTGTCGACGGAGACGTTCGGTAAGCACATCCACCGGATGCCGGGTTCGACCACCAGGGCGACGTTCATGGCAGTGGCCCCGCCATTACCCCACGGGTTCTCAAACCCGGACCACAATATGGCCGGCCCCACCCCGATGTAAGGATGAATACGGCCCGACGGCACCTCGGAATCAGGCATCAAGCCAACGTGGGCCATGAACAGGAAAGTCCAGGCCACTTCGTAGCCTTTCAGGTACATGTTCCTAGACAAACCGAGGTCTTGAAGGTCAATAGTACCGCTTAAATTCTGGAAGGTAGCATCAACCGTTTGGCCGCCTCGGATATTTAACTTGTTATAGGTGATATCCATGGCAAAGCTGAAATATTTCATCCAGTCGGGCCAGGCATAAGCCCCAAAGCCGCTGTTGACGAAATCGTAGCCGATGGTCGCCCCGCCGATCACCCCTGGCTGGATGCCGACACCGCTCAAGGTTCCATCAACCGGACCTAAATTGGCATTAATGTTCGAATTCAACGGGAAATTGCCCCCCAGTTCGGCGCCGACCCACATGGCCGAATGGGCCACCCCTGACAGAGCCAGCATAGCTGCCACCAGCGCTGCCACACCCAACACGTACATCTTTTTCTTCATGATTGGTTCCCCCCTTAATTTTTGAACCACAGTTAGCGATCTTGAATCGGACGAAGCACTCTTACCCAAGTCCCCTCCTTCCTCGCTATCCAAGACCCCGACTCATCCCCCCATTGAGGGCGACTTCATTATAAGTTGCAAGAAAAATCATTGTCAAGGAGAAAATCTTTAATATGATAAAAAAATCTCTGTTTCAGACCGCCAGGCTGATCCAGGTGGCCAATCCCAGGGCGAAGCCCACCAGGCCGTTGAGGCTAAAGAAGGCGGGAGGCAGGCTGTGCGGCTCCCGGACGGACAGCAGCAGGTGCTGCACCAGGAGTATCATGGCACTTACCGCCACGGCCCCGGCATAGATGGGACCTAAACCGGCCAGCCGGCCGGTGACGGCAAACCCCAGGGCTGCCGCCAGGTGGCAGAGAGCCGCCAGGCGGCGGGCCCAGACCGGCCCGACCCGGGCCGGCAGGGAAAAAAGCCCCGCCCGCCGGTCAAACTCCTCGTCCTGGAGGGAATAGAGGACATCGAAACCCGCCACCCAGAAGAGCACTGCCCCGGCCAGGACCAGGACTGGCAGGCCCAAGTCGCCCCGGACCGCCAGCCAGCCCCCCACCGGGGCCAAACCCAGGCTCAACCCCAGAACCAGGTGGGACCCCACGGTAAACCGCTTGGTGAGGGAGTACCCCAGGATCACCAAAAGGGCCACGGGAGACAGGGCGAAGCAGATCCGGTTGAGTTGCGACGCCGCCCCCATAAAAAGGACCGCACTCACCCCGATAAACCAGATGGTGGCTCGCGGACTGATCTTGCCGGCGGGTAGGGCCCGGCCGGCGGTGCGCGGATTGGCGGCGTCGATGCGCGCATCCGCCAGACGATTGAAGGCCATGGCGGCGCTCCGGGCCCCCACCATGGCTACCAGGATAAAGAAAAGGGTCCGGCCGGCCGGCAAACCCCGAGCCGCCAGCACGGCCCCCATGAAGGCGAAGGGCAAGGCCAGGACGCTGTGGCCGACCTTGATCATCTCCAACAGTTCGGCCAGATTATGAAAAAAACGTCGCATGGCTTGTTACTCGTTCTTCGTTTTTCGTCTTAACTTCGGTAGCTCAAAGATATTGCCTTGGATAGATATAGGCAAGCAACTTAGCCAGCAGCAACGACCGATTAGCCTCGTTCCCAAGTGCAACTTGGGAACGAGTGGATGTCTCAGCTTTTTCACCAAAAACGAAAAACCCAAAACGAAAAACGATTATTTATTCGCCCCAGCGCCGGGTCAGGTTATGCGCAAGCCCCAAGTGGTCCAGGATGCGCCCGGCAAACTGGCGGGCCAGTTCGGTAAGGCCCTGGGGCCGGTGGTAGAACCCGGGGCAGGCCGGAAAAATGGTGGCCCCCGCCTCCGCGGCCCGGGCCAGGTTCCGCAAGTGGATGAGGCTCAAGGGCGTCTCCCGCACCACCAGGATCAGGGGCCGCCGCTCTTTCAGAAAGACCTCCCCGGCCCGGTGGATAAGGTTGCGGCCCACCCCGGCGGCGATGGCCCCGAGCGATCCCATGGAGCAGGGGATCACCACCATGGCCCGGGCCCTAAACGAGCCGCTGGCCAGGCCCGAAGTGAAGTCGTCCACCCGGTGCCAGATGGCCCCGGGGGCCAAAGCCGCGGGGTCGAGCCCCAATTCCAGGCTCAACACCTGCTCCCCGGCCCCGGAGATCACCGCGTGCAATTCCAGATCCGGACGGCTGGCGAAAAAGGCCAACAGCTCCCGGGCATAGATCATGCCCGAGGCCCCGGTGATGGCCACCACGTAGCGGTTCATGCCAGCCCCAGGCGCGGCCACAGTTCATCCACCTTGCGCTTGACTTCCGGGTCCATATGGATCACCTCGGGCCAGGGCCTAGTGAACCCTTCCTCGGGCCATTTCCGGGTGGCGTCGATCCCCATCTTGGAGCCATAGCGGGGCAGGGGCGAGGCATGGTCCAGGACATCCACCGGCCCATCGGCGAACACCACGTCCCGCCGCGGGTCCACGTTGTTCCCTAACCGCCACAGCACCTGGGACAGGTCCTGCACGTCCACGTCCCGGTCGTAGATGATAATGATCTTGGTGAACATCATCTGCCCCA
>JAHIKF010000050.1 GCA_018897875.1 Pseudomonadota bacterium
AACCCCAAAATCCCAACGAGTCCGGGGCGTCTACCCGCTGGCAAACCTTTTTGTCCTGGGCCATGGACGCATACTTTTCGTAGGCGGCCTGATCCCCGACATAGAGGACGTTGGACCTCTTATCCGGATAGGCATGATAAGCCACGCCGTTGGCCCTGAAGGTCGTAACTTGTCCCTCGGGCAGGGCGTCCAAGAGCGCCTGGGTCTTGGGGGTTTCCATATTCGGCTTGTATTGCGTAAATCCGGCCTGGTTCAGCAGATATTCCGTGGTTACTTGATCCTGGAGAGGTTGCATGCCGCCGCAGCCCCAAAACAGGATGGTGAGAAAGATTAAACCGATAACTGCGTGAGATCTGGCCTGCCTCCAGTTCGCCACCATGCCCTCCTCCTTATGCAGTTCTTCTTCAACCTCGGCCACAGGCTGTGTCACCGGCCGCGCCACATCGTATCTCATCTTATCTTAAATTATCTTAAACGTGGGCCGCCCCGGCCCTGCGGCTCAAACTTCCCACTTTTCAGGGCCTCTCGCGGCTGTCAAAGGTGGTTAATCATAGACCAATTATGGTCGTTGTCAAGCCGGCCCGGGCTCAGGCGGGAAAAGACGCCGATGTCAGACCACATCCGGCTCAGGCCGGGATTTGGATCTCCCTGACTTCCTGGAACCGGGTCACCACGATGTACTTATCCACCTTGATCCGGAGCAGGGCGCAGGTGGGCGAGGTGACGAATTCTTCCAGATAGGGGTGCTTTCCCAGGAACACTTTCAAGAATTGCTGCCGTTCCGCCCCCTGCACTTCCCAGGCTTTCCCCAGGGCGGTCAGGGCCGCGGCCACGGTAAAATCCGAGACGTCATTCTGCCGGTTATCCACCAACACCGCCACCCGGGAATCGGCCATCAGGTTGGCGTATTTGCGCGTCGCCCGGGTGGTGGCAAAGAGGAGATGCCTCAGGTCGTCGGTGGCGGCGATGGCGATGAGATTGCAGTAGGGCTGGCCGTGGTTCTGGGTGGACAGCACCGCCAGCTTTTGCGATTCCAGCAGGTTCCTGATAACCGCCAGCGTTTCCGGAGTATCGGTCATCCGCGCCTCCCTTGCCTGCACCGGGCTCGGTCTGCCCCGGCGAGGCTTCCCCGGAAACCTTAGAAGTCATTTCAAAACCGATTTTCGGCGTCATGTTGAATCAACCGAGGGAGCTTAAGTTGGGAAAGAATCACCCCCCTTTTCTAAAGGGGGGCAGGGGGGATTATATAACCGCTTAATAATCCCCCTGAATCCCCCTTTCGGAAAGGGGGACGTAAAACTTCCGTTCCCACCCCTTAACTGGTTGAGAGAACAAATTTGCAGCCTGAGACAGGTCTTGCAATCGATCCTAAGGCCCTGATTCCTCCCGGGTCTGGTTAATGTAGACTTCAACGTTGAACTTGGTGCGGCAGCCGTTATAGCTCATATACCTGATCTTCCCGAAAATGGGTCGCTCAAACCAGGCCCGGTCATGGACCCCGCCGATGCTCCAGGCAATGCCGGCGTAGCCATTCGGGTCGCGGCCATCCAGCTCGTATCGATCATTGAGATAAATGGCCACAGCCTGGGCCTCTTCCGGGGAGGCAGTCCACTCCAGGATCTTTTTGGCCCAGTACATGCGCATATAGCCATGCATCTTGCCCCGCTGCACCATTTGCCGCTGGGCCGCGTTCCACAACTCATCATGGGTCCGGCCCGACTCCAGCTCTGCCGCCGTATAGAGCTTCTCCCGCTTATCCTGCCGATGCTGGTTCAGGGTTTTCTGGGCCCAGGCCGGAAAACCGGCAAAGGTGTCGTATAGGGGCTGATAGAAGCAGAAATTATCCGCCAGTTCCCGGCGCACGATGAGTTCTTCCCAAAAGGCTTCCCGGGAAGAGTCGTGGCCGCGGCGGCTCTCCACCTCCAGGGCCACCCGGGCCGCGGCCAGGTGCCCGAAATGGAGGTAGGGGGAGAGGTCCGACTGGCCGTCCAGCGTGGGGTCGTTGCGCCGCTCCCCATAGAAAGGCAGCCGCTGTTCCAGGAAATGATCCAACGCCGCCCGGGCCTGGCGCTCCCCGGGGGTGAGCCAGGTTACTTCGGGCACAGTGGTGTCAATGGCCAGGGTGGCGGGCAGATCCTTCCAGGGGATTTCCGGTCGTTCGCCCGCCCAGCCCACCGGGTGCCGGGGGAGCGCCGGGAAGTCTTCCAGAAACGCAGGCAAGAGCCTTTTCAGCTTGGGCCTCAAGGTGTAGGCGCCGTATTCCGCCTTGGGGGAGGCCAGCCAACAAGGCACGACGTTGTGTCCATCCACTTCCTCCAGGGAAACCCCGATCCTCGAAGCCACCGCGGTTTTCCAACCCCGCACCAGGCGCAACGGGGAAAAATCGCTCACCACGGCCCCGACCCGGTAGTGAGCCACAAAGCCTGGCAGTTCCCGGGCCGGTTCCCCGGTGAGGAGAAAAAACGGCAGGTTCAAATCGGCCAGGTCCCCAGCCACCTCTTGTAACCCCTTGAGCATAAAGCCGTACTGGCGCAGGCTGGCCCCGAGAAACGCCGGCGCCAGGCAGAACACCACCCCCAGGGGCTGCCCTAAACTGAGGGCCAGTTCCTGGGCGTAGAGCAAGGCCCAGTTGTCCCGGACCCGCTGGTCCCGGCTCATCCAGTAAACCACCGGTCCCTGGCCGGGACGGGCCTGATTCAAGGGGCGTACGCGGGCGCGGTTGACCATCAGGTATTATCTGCCATGGTCAAGATTTGACCAGACAACCTCTCCATCAAAACATAATCTCATCGGACAAAAAATAATTCTGGAAATTCCCCCCACAAAAATTCAACTTCGCTATACAAATCATATCCGGGTTTTTCGCTTATCTGAAGATAATTGTCTAACCTGGCAAGTGATGCGGAAGTTGACAGAATCCAAATGGACTGGGGGTTCGCTTCCGGTTCTGAGGGAGCGTGGGGGTGAGATTCTCCCACGCTACTCGACTATCGCCACCAGTGAGCGCCAAGGCAATGTCTCAAGGCATGAGCGCTGAGTGAGGGGATAGGGGCGGGCTGGGTTGACCTGTTACTTATTGCTGGGCTTGTCTTTTTTGTCGACCTTCTGTTTGTCTTTCTTAGACTTTTTTTTGGCTTCCTTCTTACCTTTATCCTTCTTGCCTTTGTCTCCCACAGCTTTCTCCTCCGATTTTTTGACTTTTCAGTCTTGTTAAGAGGACGGATATTGGAGCGCTTACTTAACTGGTCGCCTTATGATGAGTTCCGCGCTCACCAAATCTTCTATTCTTAGCCATGGCGCTCCGCTGCTCAGAATATTCCCGGCATACCAAAGGATATTTTTTGGGATCCAGGCCAAATCTTTGGAAATATTCTTTCGGCATTAGGCCATGAGCCTTGCGCAGATGGGTCTTTAAGATTTTTAGCTTTTTCCCGCACTCAAGACAGACCACGTATTTGGCCTTGACGATATCTTTCAAAGGGATCGGCGGCTTCTTTACCATACCAGCTTCGGCCTTTGCTTCAGCCCGCTCCTCCAAAATTACCCCGCCTTCTAAAGATGCCAGCACATTGTAAACGCTCTTAATCTCTTCCACCAATTGATCAGGGGTTAGTTCGGTCATGGAAGCGTGGGAAACGACAATCTCGGTGGTTAGTTTGAGGATTTCGGTGGCCATGGGGATTGCTCCTTTTGAATTACTTGAAACAAATTATAGCAAATATTAATCAAATTTATGATCATTATGCTAATTTATCATTTCAATAAATGGTTTTGGGGACCTCTTTCCTCGAGTTTAACCCCGAAATGGTTACTCTTCTATCTAAATTGTCTCGTAGGACGCATGATAGCACATTTCGCTAACAAAGTATTTGCACCAAAATTTAAGCATTCCTAACCCGCGGAACCCAGATACCTCATTGGCTGAAACAGCTTGTAAGCCAGAACCTGCATCCTCAAGCCTGCTTGTTAACCTCGAAGCGCTGGCAACTCTCCCGAACCGCTTTCGGGAAATGGTGAGTACTGCTATCTATCCACCCTTATAAAATCCATCAAAGTGGTTTGATATGGATATCTTAGCTCTATCTAAGGCCCTGGCTATATGTAAAGTTTTAGTCCCAAGTGTCAGGTTTAATCTGATCTCGGTTTGATGATGGTTAGCTCAAATCCTGGTCATTACCTATTATTTCTCCAGGCCGGAGGACTGCTCACCACCAGGCAGATTATCGGGCGAGCAACCTTAATGAGGCTCATGGTCCAAAGCCCGCAGGTAAACCTGTTCCACCCGGGCAAAGACCTGGGGCCAGGAATAGTAATCCAGGAGTTCCGCCACTGCCTGCCGGTCGACCTCCGGCCGTTCCCTGGCGGCGAGAATCTGCCTTTCCAGGGCCCCGGCCAGATCTCGGACAAAACCCGCCTCGTCTTCCGGGTGCGGCGTGTCCTGGCCCAGGAGGCGGGGCCGGGGGACCATCAAGATCGCCTCGGTATCGTATCCGCCCAGGACTTCCACCACCCCGGGCAGGGCCGTGGTCACCACCCGACAGCCGGAAGCCAGGGCTTCCAGGACCACCAGGGGCAGGCCCTCGAAAAATGAGGGCAGCACCACCAGATGTGCCTGTCCCATGAGGCGGGCCAGATCCTCCTGGGACTGTGGGCCCCAGACATGGACCCGGTCTTCCAGGGCGGCCGCCAGTTCCAGGATCTCGTCCCGTTCCCGGCCGCTCCCGCCGCCTATGAGATCGAGCCGCCAGGGCAAACGCCTTAGACCCTCCAGGGCCCGCAGCAGCCAGGGCACCCCTTTGGCCCGGCTCAACTTGCCGGCATAGACCAGGCGGACCGGGTCCGGCGCCGGCTTGGGTCGGGGGCGGAACCAGGCCTCGTTATAACCGGCCCCCACGACCTCGATGCGGTCCCCGGGAATATCGTACAGTCTGATGATGTCATGCTTTTGCGCCCCGCTCAGGGCCATGATGCCATCCAGTTCCCGGCATCCCGCTAGCACCCGGGGGCGCAGATGGGGACAGAAATGGAACTGGCGCAGGTCGGAGCCGTGGCAGGTGGCCACCAGCGGCAGATGCGGCAACATCTGGCGGGCCACGGCGGTGACCAGCCAGAGATGATGGCTGTGGATAACCTGGGGCTGAAACCTGGCGACCACGTCCAGGAGCCGGTCCGCAAAACCCCATTCATACGCTTCCACCTCCGGGGGCGACAGATCAGAGAAACGCCGGCTGGGATAGGGCATGACGTCGCTCATCCCCACCACCGGGAAGGGGAGATCACCTCCCTCAAAGCGCACAAATTCACAGGCCGCGGCCCCCAACCCGTCCGGTTGAGGCCCTTCTCCCTGGGGCACCCCGGCCAAGAGAAAGTTTTCATGCCCCCGGCGGGCGGATTCCCGGATCATGGCCTGAATATAGATGCCGCTCCCCGTAGCCTCCGGCCTTTGACTGAGCAGATGCAGAATCTTCATACGTGCGTAACCTCCGGACTGACCTGGTCCTGCTCCCGATCTCGGCGCCACCAGGCCCGCGATTGCCTGTTCATTCGGCACGGACTACCACCAGCCCCCATTATCGCTATTTTACTTTGACGGCGGCGGTAAAGGCAAAAAAAATAACTATCTTATTGAGGTGCTTTAATATCCTGGAGGGTAGAAACGGTCGCCATGGGACAAGTTCTGCTCGCGATCATCGGGCTCTTTTTGGTCTGGGACACAGTCTGGTGGTTTCTGGGAGTCAAACCGCGGTTCCCCTGGCAACTCAAGGCCAGGTTAGGCGCCGAGGCCGCCGATCTGGTCTTGCTGGATGTGCGCACCCCCCTGGAATATAACTGGTTCCACCTGCCCGGGGCCCAAAACCTGCCCCATTTGCTGGCGGATAGCGGCAAAATGCCTCCGGTCCCTCCCTCTCAGGAGGTCGTGGTTATCTGCATGACCGGCCACCGCTCGCCCTTGGTCGCCTATGCCCTGAAAAGAAAGGGCTACGCCAGGGTCTACAATCTCACCGGGGGAATGCTAGGATGGAAGATGTATGAGTGGGTCTCTCAGCTGCGAGGGAACAAAGAACCGCCCAAAATCAGGTAAGAGCGCCGGATTATTCAGCCCGACAGATCGCCAAGCCCAGGGAAGCCGTAGCGCCGGGGCTGCTGACGGTGGCAGAAGGTCAAACTTCTCCCAGGCCCATCAGGGCTCATCTCTGACTGGTTTAACTTGGGGA